>NZ_RPSE01000302.1:0-7880 GCF_003949955.1 Streptomyces sp. WAC05292 | reverse complement strand
CGGCATGCGGGTCGGTGAACGTCGGGGATCCGTGCCGTCCGCTCTGCTGGGTGATGGTGCGCCCGGCCGGCAGCACGCCCGCTCCGTCGCCGGCCGGGCGCACCATCACCCAGCAGAGCGGACGGCACGGATCCCCGACGTTCACCGACCCGCATGCCGTGAGCGGCCCGGGGGAGCGGATCCCGGCCCACAGCCGGGTGGAGGTGCAGTGCCGGGTCTACGCGCCCGAGATGAAGACCGCCAACCCCGACGGCTGGTGGTACCGCATCGCCGGCAGCCCGTGGAACGGCCGCTACTACGCGGTGGCCAACACCTTCATGAACGGCGACGCCCCCGGCCAGACCCCACCCACCAACACGGACTGGACCGTCCCCGTATGCTGACCGTCGCTCCGGCAGCCGGAGCCCCGCGACCATCCGCCGGCCTCAGCGCACCGGCCGCGGCGGCCGCCGCGACACCGGCAGGACAGTGTGAAGGGCGACCCGTGGACGATTCGCACCTCGCGCGCGAACCCGCGTGGCTGGTGGCGGCGAACGTGGTGGCCTGGCGCCGGTGCGGCCCCCGACGGCAGCGAACTGCGCGCGGGAACGAAGCACTTCCGGGGCGGAGCGAAGGTGTACGTCGCCTGCGCCCACTGGGGTCCCGGCGGCGACCGGGTCACGGTGATCGGGCGCGCACGCCACAGCAGCCGGTGGATCGTGATCGATACGGCGACGCGGCACCTCCACGGATTCCGTCCCAAACTCGTTCACACGCCGCGTGCCCTGGAGCGCCTGGGTGAGACGCGGAACCCCGAGGGCTTCGCAGCCGAGCGCGCGGCAGAGGTGTCGGCGGAGCTGGAACGGTACGCACGGCGGTTCCGCGCCGCGACGGCCCCCGGCAGCCCCCACCCGGACCGCTGCCTCTGCCATGCCTGCCTCACCGGCGAATCCGCCTGAGACCGCTTCTTCCGTTCGCCCGGACGCAGCTCCCTCCGGACGCAGCTCCCTCCGGCCGCAGCTCCCTTCGGTTGCACCGTCAACTCGCCGCCCATACGGCGCTGCTGCCCCGGGCGGCTGGGCACCCCCGTGTCCCAGCCGACCGCAGCCGGGCAGCGAGGCAGGGGCGGCGTCACGGTATCGGCGTGCTCCGGGCGTCCAGGAGCCCCGCTCCGGCGCCGGTGCCGGGCCGGCCGTAGTCCCGTTCGCAGGGCGGTACCTTCGCGTCGGCTATGACCCCGACGCCCACCGGCGTGGCCCCGACGCCCACCGGCGCCGGTGCCGGCCTGTACGGCTTGGCGAAGACCAGGGTGTGGCCGGCGGGGACGGAGCGGTCGTTGATCCTCAGGGCAGGCCCGTCGGCTGCCGGCCCCGGCCCCGGGCCGGGGCCGGGGCCGAGGAGCGGCTCCGCCGGGTCGTAGGGGGACACCCCGGGGCCTAGGTAGCCGCCGCCCGGATGCGCGCACTCGGACACCGGCTTCCTGTCGACCACCGCCACCTTCACCCCCTGCCTGCGCAGCTCCTCCACCACACCCGGCAGGGATTCGGTGGTGGGCAGCGCGACCAGCAGGGAGCCGTCGGGGGAACGGCGCACACCCACCGCGGCCGACGACGAGACCGAAGGCGCGGCTGTAGGGGAACCCGCGGTGTGCCCTGCCTGGGGCGAGCCGAGGGCGGGCAGGGCCACCAGGCCGGCGGTGACCACCGTCACCGACGCCACGGCGAGGGGTATGCCGTACCGCTTGGCGAACGTACGGGCCGGGGTGGGGGCCGGCTCGGCGGGCATCCGGGACAGGAGCGCCGCTTTGAGCCGGTCCTCGAACGCGTGGGGCCTGCTGGTCATCGGACTGCCTCCAAGCGGGATGCGCGGACGGGATGGCCCGGCCGCATGCCTGCTGATCCGGTCTCGTGGCGTGGGCTGTTCACTCGGTGCCTCCTCAATGACGGGGGGGCTCCGGACGGTGCCCTCCATCCCTTGATTGGTCGGAGGGGCGGAGGGCGTTTCATTGCGTCCTCTCCGGGCCCTGCCCGCCTCCACCCCGCCCGGGTGGAGGCGCACCCCACGCCTCGGGGCGCTCTTCCCGGATCGCGGCCTGTAGCGGGAGGTCTCCCCGCGACGGCGACGGCGACGGCGACGGCGACGGCGGCGACAGCAACGGCGACGGCGACGCGACGCGTCGGCCGAACGAGTGATGGCCCCGGACGGCATCGAACCGCTCGTCCGCTCCGGGAACCACGCTCAAGTAGCCGATGCCGAAGCACTTCCCGCCGCTGCCCACGCCCCAGCAGCGGCTTCCGTCCCTCCGGGGCGGAAGGCCCACCGGATCGCGTTGCCGTCGCCGCCTGCCGGGGCCGGCCGTCTCATGCGACTGTGCCCCCGGCATGTCCCGCCAGGCGTAGGGTCCGACGCGCAAGGACGATCGGGATCCGCCCGCGCCTCCCCGCGGGCCGTTCGACGAACGGGTGGAGAAGCCGATGGAGCCACTGGTGTTCCACAGCAGGGACCTGGACGAGACCGAGGCCTTCCTCTCCGGCACCTACACGGCAGTACGGATCTCCACGGCGGACGGCGACGGCCCGACCAGCACCCGGCTGATGCGCCGGACCACACCCGGCTTCAGCGTGAACGAGCTGGAGATCGGCTTCGCCATGCGGTACGCGGCGCAACCCCTCGGCCGGGTCTGCGTGGCGACGGTCCGCTCCGGAACGGTGTCCGTGGACGCGGACGACACCGGCCCCGCCACCACCTTCGGACCCGGCGACACCTTCCTCCACGCCACCCCGGACCGCCCCTACCGCGGCTCCCTGCACTCCGTGCGCCAGACCGCGGTGCTCTTCGACCCCGGCCTCCTCACGCGGGTCGCCGCCCGCGGTGCCCGGGACCGCAAGCCCGTGCGCCTGACCGGCCGCAGTCCGCTGAGCGCGCAGGCCGGCCGGCAGCTCGCCGGCACCCTCGCCCATCTCGCGCACATCGCCGCGTTGCCCGGGCAGCTGCGGACCGAACTGGTGCTGGGCAGTGCCGCGCAGCTCCTCGCCGCCACCGCCCTGGCCACGCTGCCCAGCACCCTCGGGCCCGACGGCCTCGCGCCGGGCGGCGGCCCGGGCCCGGCTCCCGCCGACGGCCGGGACGCCGGCCCGGGAACTCTCCGCCGCGCCATCGCGTTCATCGAGGACAACGCCGACCGCGACATCTCCCTCGCAGACATCTCCGCCGCCGCCCACGTCACCCCGCGGGCCCTGCAGTACGCCTTCTCCCGGCACGCCGGTACGACCCCGCTGGCGTATCTGCGAGACGTACGCCTGGCAGCCGCGCACGCCGACCTGGCAGCCGCCGACCCGTCGACGGGCGCCACCGTTTCGGCGGTCGCCGCGCGCTGGGGCTTCGCGCACACCGGCCGCTTCGCGGCCGCGTACCGCCGCCGCTACGGAAGCAGCCCCTCCGCCACCCTCCGCAGCTGACCCGGTCTGACCCGATCCGAACCGTTCCGAACCGATTCGAACTGAGCTGAACTTAGCCGAACTGAGCCGATCCGGGGGCAGTGCAGGGCCGGGCACGACGACCCGGCAGTTTCGGCTGGGCCCAGCCCCCGGTCACCCCACGGGGAGTTCGCCGCTCAGCCTGCCGTGGAGGTGGGCGCTCGGCCCGTTGAGGCCGACGATCTCGACCGTCTTGCCGCGCTGCGCGTACTTCGCCGTCACGGTGTCGAGCGCTGCCACGGAGGTCGCGTCCCAGACGTGGGCGGCCGACAGGTCGATGACGACGCGTTCCGGATCGCCCGCGTAGTCGAACCGCCCGACGAAGTCCCCCGCCGAGGCGAAGAACAGCGCACCGGACACGCGGTGGACGACGCGGGTGCCGTCCGGGTCGGTCACCGAGGCGACCTCGGCCTGCCGGGCGACGCGCTTGGCGAAGACGGCCATGGCGCACAGGCAGCCGGTGACGACACCCACCGCGAGGTTGTGCGTCGCGACCACGCACACCACCGTGACCAGCATCACCACCGTCTCCCCGGCGGGCATCCGCCGCAGCGTCCGCGGGGCGACGGAGTGCCAGTCGAACGTCGCCACCGACACCATGATCATGACGGCGACGAGGGCGCCCATGGGGATCTCCGACACGACCGGCCCGAAGACGATGCACAGCACCATCAGGAACACACCGGCCATGAACGTCGACAGGCGGGTACGGGCGCCCGACACCTTCACGTTGATCATCGTCTGGCCGATCATCGCGCAGCCGCCCATGCCGCCGAAGAAGCCGGTGACGATGTTCGCGATGCCCTGCCCCACCGACTCGCGCGTTTTGTTCGAGCGGGTGTCGGTGATGTCGTCGACGAGCTTCGCTGTCATCAGCGACTCCATCAGGCCGACCAGCGCCACCGCGAGCGCGTACGGGGCGACCGTCGCCAGGGTCTCCCACGTGTACGGGACATCCGGCAGGCCCGGCACCGGCAGCGACGACGGCAGCGCGCCCTTGTCGCCGACGGTCGGTACGGCGATCCCCGCCGCCACCGTGATCAGGGTGAGGGCCGCGATGGAGACCAGCGGCGCCGGGACGGCCGTCGTGATCCGCGGGAAGAACACCATCAGCGCCAGGCCGCCCGCGATCAGCGGGTACACGGCCCACGGCACGTCCCGCATCTCCGGCACCTGCGCCATGAAGACCAGGATGGAGAGGGAGTTGACGAAGCCGACCATCACCGAACGCGGAATGAACCGCATCAGCCGTGCCACGCCGAGCGCGCCCAGCACCACCTGGAAGACGCCGGCGAGGATGACGGCGGCGACGAGGTGCCCGACGCCGTGCTCGCGGCTGAGCGGGGCGATCACGAGGGCCACGGCGCCGGTCGCCGCGGAGATCATGGCCCGCCGTCCGCCGACGACGGCGATGGTGACGGCCATGGTGAACGAGGCGAACAGGCCGAGCGCCGGATCGACACCGGCGATGATCGAGAAGGAGATCGCCTCGGGTATCAGGGCCAGGCCGACGACGAGACCGGCGAGGATCTCGGTCCGCCACACCTTCGGATCGGAGATCCACTCGGGCTTCAGGCGGCGCAGACGCCGCAGGCGCGCCCTCACGGACACGTCGGGGGCGTCGGGATCGGCGGCGGGGTCGGCGGCGGACACGCCGGAGACCGCAGGGGCAGCAGGGGACAAGGAGGGCAGACCTGTCGTACTCGGGCACGCCCCGATCGGCAGCCGGGGCACGCGGAGGAGGCGGCGGCCGGGCCGGCGCACCGCGGGCGGCCCCGCTGAGCGGAACCGGAGGCGGGGGAGCGGGGAGGGAGCCGCAGGAGCGGCGCCGACCGTACCGTCGGTGCCGGCCGGCCCGCGCCCGGGCTCACGACCTGCGGCGGAACGTCACGGCGGACAGACGGCGGCGCCGGACGCCAAGGGCTCGCGCACGCTGCTCTCCTGTGGAATCCGGCCTTCTCCGGGGGCGCCGTCGGCCCCGACACGGCAACGGCAGGACGGCGTCGGGCCGCCCCGGCCGCCGACAACTCTACCCTAACGTTAGAGTAGGGATCGGCGGCGCCCGCCCGACCACCGACCCGCCCACCCGGGCAGGGGGCCGACGGGGCGCAGAAGGACCGGAGGACCACGGGCGTGGACGACAACGGCGGCAAGGACACGCGCGGCAGCGACACCGGCGGCAGCGACGCCCGCCGCACCGGCACCGGCACCGGCACCGGCGGCAAGGACACCGGCGACGCCCCCGCCCCGCACATGCAGATCGGCGAGGTGGCCAACCGGACCGAACTGTCCCTGCGCACCATCCGCCACTACGAGGAGACGGGCCTCGTCACCCCGTCCGCCCGCTCTCAGGGCGGCTTCCGCCTCTACACCGAGGGCGACGTCGCCCGCCTCATGGTCATCCGCCGCATGAAGCCGCTCGGTTTCACCCTCGACCAGATGCGCGACCTCCTGGACGCCACCGACCGCCTCGACGGCGGCGCCGTGCTCGACGCGGAGGAACGCGGGGCGCTCCTGGACCGCGTACGCGCCTACCGGCAGGCAGCCGACGAACAGGTCGAGAAACTCCGCATCCAGCTCTCCCGCGCGGAGGACTTCGCCGACACCCTGCGCGCCCGCCTCCCTCAGGACGCTCCCGCGACCCGTACCGCCTGAGCCCGGCCGGGATGGGGCCGTGCCCCGCGGACCTCGGAGGGATCAGAACCCGTCGCCCCACCCGAAGGTCGCCTTGCAGGCGCGCTGCAAGGCATGCCGGCCGCGGTCCCCCTCGGAGTGGAACCAGGCGAGGGCGGCGCCGAACCAGCAGGCGAAGACGCCCGCCACGACGCCGAGCGTGCCGTAGCGGCCGAACCAGCCGAGGGCCACCAGGGCCGCGGCGACGATCGCCGCCCCGACGCTCGCACCCCGGAAGTCCCGGACCGGCTCGGCGTTGCGCGCCGCCCGGGTCGCTGCCCGCTCGGCGGCGAGCCGCGCGTCGCGGACGTCCTGGGGTTCGTTCTCGTCGAAGTCGAACCGCACGGTTCCCCCTGTGGCAGTGGTCGTCGCAGGCCGGGCTTCCGCGCGGCCGCGTCCACGTACCAAGAGCAGCGGGGCGCCGCGGCGGTTGCCTGCCGCCGCCGCGCCGCCGGACCCGTTCCGCGGCAGTGGCCGACATGCTGCGGAGCGCCGCCGCAAAGCTTTGGGCAAGGCCGGTCGGCTCCGTTACCTTCGCGCTCCGACGCCCGGAACCTCCTCTGGCCGGGCACCGTACCGCCCCACGAGCCGAGAGGGTCCGAGAGCCGTGGACACGACATCAGGCACAGGACGCGCAGAGCCCCAGAAGACGACATGGACGATGCCCTGCCTCATCTTCGCGCTCGTTGCCGTCATACTCCGCCACACCGCCGTGTGGTCGTGGTGGGCACTGCTGTGGGTGCCGCTGCTGCTGCTCGGCATCGCCACGACGGTGCACGACTGGCGGCTGTCGGCCCGCAACCGGTGGCGGATCGGCCTCATGGAATGGCTGTCCCTCGTTCTCGCGAACGTCAGCCTTGCTGTGTGCCTGGCGGCCGTCTTGATGCTCGGCTGACGGGGGCTCAGCGCCGCGCCGCGCCCCCTCACCCCGCGGCTGGGCCGGCCGGGGGCGTGACCGGGACGGCGGCCCCGTCGGTGTACGTCAGGGAGACGATGACCGGCGCCGGGAGGCCTTGGGCCGGCTTGCCGGGGAAGGCGATAACGGCCGTCCGGTTGCCCTTCGTCAGGGTCATCGCCCTGCCGCCCGTGACCGCGGGGCCGTCCTGCCGGCCGTGCTCGGTACGGGCCGGCGTGCACACCGCCTTCAGGGCGGCGTGCACGGATTCCGGGGCGTGGCGACCGGAGAGGCGTTCCGAACGCCTGCCCCGTGCGCCGAACTGCTCCCGCGCCACCGCCACGCCCTCCTGTGCCAGGACCGCCGTCAGCTCCGACATCACGGTGTCCGCGGCGAGCGGCGGGCCCGAGTACCGCGGGGGCAGGGGGCCGAGGTCCCGCAACGGGTGGCCGTCAGAGGAACTTCCAGGTGACCCCGTACAGCGTGCCCTGGGAGCGGTCGCCGAGCCGGTCGAAGGCAGCGGGGGAGAGGTCGAGGTCGTACCGCCCGGAACCGGGGCTCGTGTCGGTGACGGTCACGTCCACGGACTTCCCCTTGTACGAGATGCGTATCTTCTTGCCGCAGTTGGGGCTCGGGTAGCCCGGCATCAGCTCACTGCTCAACGCGACGACCAGGTCGCGGTCGTTGCTGACCTGTCCGCACGACCCCATGCCCGTCGATTGGAAGGTCGCCCGTCCGGTGTGCTTGCCATCCGTCTTGGGCGGCTTCGGCGGCTTCGCCGTGGACGAGGGCTGCGGGGGCTGCGGGGGCTTCGTCGTCGCGTTGAGCAGTGAGCTGATGCCGGGCTACCCGAGCCC
>NZ_RPSE01000301.1:0-7889 GCF_003949955.1 Streptomyces sp. WAC05292 | reverse complement strand
GTCGCGCGCCGGGCCGCCGCGCCCCGCCCGCCCGGCGGCGCAGGTCAGCAGCCGAGCGGCGCCCGCCTCCACGGCCGCCCGGCGCGGGTCCCGCCCCTCCGTGATGCGGCGGGCCCAGTCGAGCGCCAGGGCGTGCAGCGCAGGGCTGTCGCCCTCCGCGAGGGCGGTGGCGAGGGCCGAGAGCCGGCCGAGCGCCCGTCCGGCCGCCGCCAGCGCCCACTCGGCCCGCGCCGCCGCGTACGCCGCCAGCTCCTCCTTCACCCGGTCGGCCCCGGGGGCGGTGGCGAGCCGGACCGCCAAGGGTTCAGCCATCGTCGCCGCTCCCGTCCGCCCCGCCGTCGCCGTCCGGCTCATCGCTGCGGTCACCGCCGTCGCCGCCGGTGAGGGCTGCCAGCCGGTCCCGTACCTCTTCCGTACGGTCGTGCAGCCGGTCGGCGACCGCCCCCAGCTGCCGCTCCACCAGCACCGCCACCGCCGCGGAGCCGACGCCGCGCAGGTCGTCGGCGATCCGGGCGCGGATCTCCTCCAGCCCGGGCCGCCCGCCGAGGCTGTCGCGCACGAAGCCGGCCAGCGCCGCCGCCTCGGGGGCCAGCCGCCGCCCCGCCAGCAGGGCGGCGGCCCCGAGCGCCCACTTCGCCTTCCCGGTGCGGCCCAGCAGGTAGCCGCCGCCCAGGGCCAGCCCCATCGCCACGCGGTCGTTCATCGCGTCCGCGCCCCGTCCTCCAGTCGGGCCAGGAGCTCGTCCTCCCGGCGGTCGAACTCGGCGTCGCCGATCTCGCCCCGCTCGTACGCGGCGACGAGCCGCGCCAGCTCGCGCTGGACGACGGCCGGGTCGCGGTACTGCCGCTCCGCCTCCGCCACCACCTGCCGCAGCACCCACACGGTGCCCCGCACGGGGGCCGCGGGCAGCAGCAGAACCTCGCTCAGCAGGCCCATCGTCAACCCGCCTCGGCGAAGCTGTAGGAGGGCAGCGGGCCCGTCACCTGTACCCGCAGGTGGGCGTGCTGCTCGTGGAGGGCCCGGACGGCGGAGAGGAACTGCTCCTGCCGGTCGCGCTCCACGAGGAAGGACAGGTTGGCCAGCCAGCCGTCGCTCTCGGGCCCGCGGCGCAGGCCGGCAGCGTACGGGGTCAGCGCGGCCTCGATCAGCTCGGCGTCGGCCCGCTCCCGCTCGGCGACGGCCCGCGCCACGTGCTCGCCGAAGGCCAGGCGGTCGGCGTGCGTGCCGCCGCCGGCCGCCCGGTTCGCCTCGTGGCGCGCCCTCAGGCCGTCGTCCTCGGACAGCACCGCGTACAGGACGGCCTCCTCCTCGTGGGAGGCCTTCACGTTGAACTCGTCCTTGCCCTCCAGCGTTTCCAGCCGCTCCAGGTAGCTGCCCTCGTGTTCCTCCAGCACGGCCGCGACCGTCTCGTCGTCGGGGGAGACCCCGCCGAACCGGAGCGGCAGCACCGGGCCGGAGGCTCCCGCCCGGATCACCACCCGCTGGTGCGCGAGCAGGTCGCGCCGCTTGGGCCGCAGCTCGGCGGGGGCGTCGCTGACCAGCGCGAGGAGGCGGCCGCCGCGCACGGTGCGGACGGGCAGCGCCGGCTCGCCGATGCCCTCAAGGCTGTCGGGGAGCTCCTGGGAGGCGCGGGTGATCGCGTACACGTAGGTGCTCATTCCTTCTCCTCCCCGCTGCTGCTGCTGCGGCTGCTGCTGCCGGACCGGCGTCCGGACCGGCTGCCCGTCTTCTTCTCCTCCGCCTCCGAACGGGCCTGCTCGAACGCGTCGGAGATGGTCCGGGCGGCCCCGCTGAGGGCCCCCTTCGCCTTGCCGCGCGCCCCGGACTCGGTCATCTCGCCGACCAGGTCGGGCAGGCCGGGGTTCTTGCGCGGCCCGGATTCCAGGTCGAGGCGGTTGCACGCCTCGGCGAACCTCAGGTAGGTGTCGACGCTGGCGACGACGACACGGACGTCGATCTTCAGGATCTCGATGCCGACCAGGGAGACGCGGACGAACGCGTCGATCACCAGGCCCCGGTCCAGGACCAGCTCCAGGACGTCGTACAGACCACTGGAGCCGCCGCCTCCGGAGGCGGCCGGCATGGGTTGTGCGGGGACGACTGTCATTGTTCCGGTTCCCTCTCGTGTGGGAGCGGGCGGCGACGGACCGCTCAGGTGCGGTCCGCGCGCCCCCGCTCGTAGCGGCGGGTGCGCCGGTACCCCGTCAGGTCTCCGTTCGCGTCGACCTCCACGTCGTACGAGGCGAGCAGGCTCATCGTGTCGGGGATCCGGGCGAGTTCCAGAACCTCGACCGACAGGCGCCAGGAGCCGTCGTCGGTGCGGGTGCACGAGCTGACGGCCTCGGCCTGCAGGCCGAGCAGGTCCGCCAGCTGCCCCGCGGCCGCGCGGATCACGCGGCCTGCGGGAAGCGGCTTGCCGTCCGCCGCGTCGTCGGATGTGCGGTTGTCGGATTCTTCGGCCATGACTTCCTCCCAGCCGCGTATGGCCGCCCGACGCACCCTCAAACTCCGCCGCCCCGGAAGCGCTCAGGCTGCCGGGAACGGCGGAAGGGGTGGGCGGAGGGAATCCCTCCGCCCACCCCTTCCGCCCCGCCGTCGCCGTACCCGTCGGGCCGTCGGGCCGTCAGGCCGTCAGGCCGCCCCGGGCGATGACGTCCGCGTACCAGCGGGCGCTGCTCTTCGGCGTCCGCCGCTGGGTGGGAAAGTCGACGTGGACGATGCCGAACCGCTTGCTGTAGCCGTACGCCCACTCGAAGTTGTCGAGGAGGGACCACAGGAAGTAGCCGCGGACGTCGGCGCCCGCCCCGATCGCCCGGTGCACGGCCCCCAGATGGGCGTGCAGGTAGGCCACCCGCTCGGGATCCTTCACCTCGCCCGACGGGTCCGCGTAGTCCTCGTACGCCGCCCCGTTCTCCGTGATCAGCAGCGGTACGTGCGGGAGTTCGTCCCGCAGCCGCAGCAGCAGCTCGTACAGGCCGCCGGCGTCGACCGGCCAGTCCATGGCCGTGCGCGGCCCGGCGACGGGGACGAAGCGGACGCGGCGTTCCGCACCGGCCCACGGCGACGGCCCGGCGCCGTCCCCGTCGGCGGGGGTGCGGGCCGCGACCGCGGCGGGCGAGTAGTAGTTGACGCCCAGCGAGTCGATCGGCTCGGCGGCCGCCGCGCAGTCGCCGTCCTTCACGAACGACCAGTCGGTGACGTCGGCGGTGTCGCGGACGAGGTCCTCCGGGAGCCTCCCCCGGAAGACGGGGTCGAGGAAGATCCGGTTGCCGACGGCGTCGATCCGGCGCACCGCGTCCCGGTCCTGCGGCGTGTCGGTGCGGGGGCGCACCGCGTGCAGGTTGAGCGTCAGCGACACCTCCGCCCCGGCGGGCAGCGCGGCCCGCAGCGCCTGGACGCCGAGTCCGTGCGCCAGGTTCAGGTGGTGGGCCGCGCGCAGCGCGTCGGCATCGCTGCGGCGGCCCGGTGCGTGCACCCCGCTGCCGTAGCCGAGGAAGGCCGAGCACCAGGGCTCGTTGAGGGTGGTCCAGGTGGCGACGCGGTCGCCGAGTGCCTCCGCCGCGAGGGCCGCGTAGTCGGCGAAGCGGTACGCGGTCTCCCGCTCGGGCCAGCCGCCCGCGTCCTCCAGCGTCTGCGGGAGGTCCCAGTGGTAGAGGGTGGCGACGGGCCGGATGCCCGCCTCGCGCAGCCGGTCGGTGAGACGGCGGTAGAAGTCCAGCCCCTTGCGGGCGGCGGGCCCCCGCCCGGCCGGCTGGACGCGCGGCCAGGCGAGGGAGAAGCGGTAGTCGGTCACGCCGAGGCTCCGCATGAGGGCGATGTCCTCGTCCACGCGGTGGTAGTGGTCGGCGGCGGTGTCGCCGGTGTCGCCGTTGTGCACGTTGCCGGGGGTCCGGCTGAAGGTGTCCCAGATGGAGGGGGAGCGGCCGTCCTCGCCCGCGGCGCCCTCGATCTGGTAGGCGGCGGTGGCGGTGCCCCAGCGGAAGGCTTCGGGGAAGCGGAGCGTCGTCCCGGTGCGGGGGCGGGCGTCGAGCGCGGTCATGGCGTTGCGTCTCCCGGAGGTGAGAAGTGGGGGTGCGTGGGGGTGGGGCCGGCCCGGCGGCTCAGCCCTTGACGGCGCCCTGCATGATGCCGCCGACGATCTGCCGGCCGAGCAGGCCGAAGACGAGCAGGACGGGCAGGGTGCCGAGCAGCGTGCCCGCCATGATGACGGACTGGTCGTTGACGTAGCCGCCGCCGAGCTGGCGCAGGGCGACCTGCACGGTCGGCTCCGAGGAGGAGAGGGCGACGACGGGCCAGAAGAAGTCGTTCCAGGCGGCCATGAACGTCAGCAGGCCGAGCACGGCCATGCCGGGCCGGGCGACGGGAACCACGATGGACCAGAAGATCCGCGCGGAGGAGGCGCCGTCGACGCGGGCCGCCTCGATCAGCTCGTCCGGCAGGGACTGGGCGAGGTACTGCCGCATGAAGAACACGCCGAACGCGGAGACCAGGCCCGGCAGGATGACGGCCTGCAGCTGGTTCACCCACTGGAGTTCGGCGATCAGCATGAACAGCGGGATGACGCCCAGCTGCGGGGGGATCATCATCGTGCCGACGGTGACGGCCAGCAGCGCGCCGCGGCCCCGGAAGCGCAGTTTGGCGAACGCGAACCCGGCGAGGGTGGAGCACAGGACCGTGCCGACGGTGATCGAACCCGAGACGATGAACGAGTTGACGAGCGCCCGCCCGATGTCGGCCTCCCGCACGACCGCCTCGAAGTTCCGCATCAGGTGCGGGCCGGGCAGCAGGGACGGCGGGACGCGGGCCAGGTCGGCGTTGGAGCGGCTGGCGGCGACGACCGTCCAGTACAGCGGGAACGCCGAGACGAGCACGGCGAGCACCAGCACCGCGTGGGTGAGCTTCCCGCCCCGCATGGTCCGCCCGGCGTGCGAGCGGGCACGGCGGGCTCGGCCGCGGGATCGGCCCCGGGCGGGCCGGCCGGGGGGCCGGTGGCCGAGGGGCGGTTCGGCGAGCGCGGTCACCGGCCGGCCTCCTTGCGGGTGCGGCGGCGCGCGACCAGCGCGTTGGCGCCGACGAGCAGCACGATCAGCAGGAACATCACCCAGGCGACGGCGGCCGCCCGCCCCAGGTGGAAGAAGCCCCAGCCCTGCTCGTACATGTACAGGCCGAGGGTTTGGTACTGGTGGGAGATCCCGCCGGAGAGGGAGCCCTCGAACAGCAGCGGCTCCCCGAAGAGCTGCGTCGCCCCGATCGTGGAGACGACGGCCGTGAAGACGATGGTCGGCCGCAGCCCCGGAAGGGTGACGTGGAAGAACTGCCGCAGACGGGAGGCGCCGTCCATCTCCGCGGCCTCGTACAGCTCGTGCGGGATGGACTGCATGCCGGCCAGGTAGATCAGGGCGTTGTAGCCCGTCCAGCGCCAGATGACGATGGTCGAGACGGCGACCTGGGAGGCGAAGGTGCCGGTCTGCCAGTCCACCGGGTCGAGGCCGACGGCCCCGAGCACGTAGTTGACGAGCCCGAAGTCGCGCCCGTACAGCTGGGAGAAGACGAGCGTGGCGGCGGCCACCGACGTCGCGTACGGCAGCAGCATCGCCGTCCGGAAGAAGGTCCGCCCGCGCAGCCGGTGGTTCAGCAGGTGCGCGAGGCCGAGCGCCATCGCCAGCTGCGGGACGGTCGAGAGGACGCCGATGGTGAAGGTGTTCCGCAGCGAGGTCCAGAAGAACTCGTCGCCGAACAGCGCGGTGTAGTTGCCGAGGCCGCGCCACTGCATGTCGCCGGGGGTCTGGAGCTCCACCCGGTACAGGGACACGTACGCGGTGTAGAGCAGCGGGAAGAGCCCGAACGCGGCGAACAGCGTGAAGAAGGGGGCGATGTAGGCGTACGGCGACGCCTTGCGCCAGGCGCGCCGGGCGCCGGGGGCGCGGCCGGGCGGCGCCGGCGGGGGCGCCGTCCGGGCGGGTGCGGTCAGGGTCACGGTGCGGCCCTTCGGGGGAGTCGGGGCGGATGGAGCGGGCGCGGCGGGCCGGAGGCTGAGGGAGGCGGCCCGGCGGCGGCCCGGAGGCGGCCGGGCGGCGGCCCGGAGGCGGCCCGGCGGGGCGGCACCGTCCCCCGCGCCGCCTCCGGCGGCCGATTGGCGCGGCCTCAGCCGATGGTGTTCTGGACACCCTTCCTGGCGTTGCCCCAGGCCTGCTCGGGCGCCGTGCCCTTGCGCTCGACCTCGCCGAGGGCGTTGGTGATCTGCTGGGCGATGTTCTGGTCGTGGACGCCGAGCACCTGCACCGGGGCCGCCTTCGCCGCCTCGCCGAAGATCCGCCCGATCGGCGCGCCGGAGAAGTACGGGTCGGTCGCGTCGGCGATCTGCGCGATGGCGCCGGTGGCCGACGGGAAGTTGCCCTGCTTGCGGAAGAGCTTCGCCTGCTGCTCGGGCGCCGTGAGCCAGGCGATCAGCTCGTACGCCTCCTTCTTGTGCTTGGCGGCGCGCGGCACGGCGAGGTACGAGCCGCCCCAGTTGCCGGCTCCGGCGGGCAGCTTCGCGATGTCCCACTTGCCCTTGCCGGCCTCGCCGGCCTGGCCCTTGATGTAGCCGAGCATCCACGCGGGGCAGGGGAGCGTGGCGAAGGAGCCGGCCGCGAACGCCTGGTTCCACTGCGGCGACCACTGGTCCAGCTTGGCGCTCAGCCCGCTCTGCGCCGCCGACACCGACGCGTCCCACGCCGCCTTCAGCGCCGGATTCCTGTCCCAGACCAGAGCGCCGGAGGCGTCGTAGTAGCGCTCCTTCTGCTGGCCGATCATGACGGAGTACAGGCTGCCCACACTGTCGATCCAGGCGCTCTTCGCGGGGGCCTTCGCCTGGTACTGCCGGCCCAGCTCCAGGTACCCCTCCCAGGTGGACCACCGCTGCGCGAGCTCCTCGCGGTCGGTGGGCAGGCCGGCCTGCGCCAGGAGGTCCGTGCGGTAGCACATGGCCTCCGGGCCCACGTCGGTGCCGAGGCCGACGATCCGGCCGTCCTTCCCGGTGGCCGCCGCCCACTTCGCCTCGGGGAAGGCGGACTTGAGGCTCTCGGCGCCGTAGGTGCGGAGGTCCTCGAACCGGTCGCCCTGCTGCTGGACGGCGGAGGCGATCCGGCCGACCTCGATGGCCTGGACGTCGGCGAGGCCGCCCCCGCCGGCCAGGCGGGTCTGCAGCGACTTCCAGTAGTCGGCCTCGTCCTCGGTGTCGGTCTGCTTGACGGTCACGCCCGGGTGCAGCTTCTCGTACTCGGCGTAGAGCCCGGCCTCCTCGTAGCCGAAGGAGCCGAAGAGGTCCACGGTGACGGTGACCTTGCCGTCCGCGCCGCCGGCGGCGTCCTCCGCTGAACCGCCGCAGGCGGCGAGCAGCACCGCGGCGAGGGCGGCCGCCCCCAGGCGGACGGCGGTTCTTCCGGCGGCTCGGGCGTGGGACATGGGGGCCTCCTGGGCTCCGGGATCGGGGGAGAACACGTCTGAGAGCGCTCTCATCAAGCGAGGGGAGCGTGCCCACGGCGTGTGCCATCCGTCAAGACTCGAAGCCGCAACAGACCGGAATGGGCAGCAACTTCCGATCCTGCGCACTCTCTTGACACCCGTCTTTCGGGAGTTCTACGTTTCCGGCCAGTTGAGAGCGCTCTCTGCTACGACTCCCGGACGCGACCCGACACCACCTGCGTACGTCCCCCGCCAAGACACGAGGTGTTCCCCGCATGCCCGTCCTCCTCCCGCGCCGAGCCGCCCCGCCCCTCCTCGCCGCCGCCCTCGCGGCCGCCGGACTCGGCATCGGCCTCGGACCGGCCGCGGCCCCCGCCGCGGCCGCCACCGTCCCGGTGGGCGCCGGAAGCTACTCCGACACCCGCCCCGCCGGCACCTCCGGC
>NZ_RPSE01000300.1:0-7921 GCF_003949955.1 Streptomyces sp. WAC05292 | reverse complement strand
CTCCCGAGGCGGAGAACCCCATGTCCACCACCCCCTGGCACCGCCGGATCATCCTCGCGGCGGCCTCCCTGGCCTTCCTCACCGGCACGGCCTGCTCCGCCCACGCCACCCCACCCCCCACCACCCCCGCCACCGCCGGCCAGCTCCCCCCGTACTGCGGCGCCGGCGGCGAAGGCGGCAAGGGAGGCGAAGGCGGCAAGGGCGGCGCCCCCGGACAGCCCGGCGAACCCGGCAAGCCCGGACAACCCGGCTGCTTCCGCTTCGACACCCTCCCCGACAAGCCCGCCGACCAACTCAACCTCGCCGACAAGGTCCACATCGTCATGGCCCTCCTCACCGACGACACCGACACCCGCAAGAAGGACATCGCCCACCAGTACGACATCCCCGTCCAACAGCTCGACACCTGGAAGAAGCACTACCTCGAAGGCAACTGGACCGCCCTCATGAACGGCACCAACCCCTTCTGCCCCTGACAGCCCGGACATCCGACCCCCGACCGACAACCGCCCGGACCGCACGAGGACCGGCAGGAGAAATGCCATGCACATGCGCTCTTGGAAGTTCCGACTCGGACTCGTCGTCTCCACCGCCCTGATCGGTGCCGGCGCCGTGGCACCCGCCGCCTCGGCAGCCCCGGCGAAGGCGCCCGAGACCGCGACGACGGCCACCGCCCCCGACGACAGCCGCTCGACGGGCAGCCGCGGCCTCGGCCTCGGCCAGGTCATCGGCAAGGGCAAGACGGGCGCCGGCAACGTCAAGATCGGCAACGGGACCGTCCAGGTCGGTGACGGCGTGTGCGTCGGCAACTGCAACGGGACCGTCAACGGGACCAACGGCGGCAACGGCGGCGTCTGCGTCGGCCGCTGCAACGGCAGCGCCAACGGCGGCAACGGCACCGACGGCGGTACGGGCGCCAACGGAACGAACGGCGGCAACGGCGGCGTGTGCGTCGGCTCCTGCCACGGCAGCGTGAACGGCGGCAACGGGGGCAACGGCGGGGCGGCCCCGCCCGGCGGCGACGGCGGGAACGGCGGCAAGGGCGGAAACGGCGGCGTCTGCGTCGGCGCCGGCTGCCAGACCAGCGGCCGCGGCGGCAACGGCGGCAACGGGGGCGCCGGCTGACCGCCTGACCCCGCCCCGGCCGCGCGGCAGGGGCGGACCGCATTCGGGAGGACCGCATCGCACGGCGATGCGGTCCTCCCGAACGCGGCGGGCGGGCCCGGACCGCCCCGCGGCGTCACTTCACCGAGCCGGCCATCACCCCTTGGACGAAGTGCCGCTGGAAGGCGAAGAACACCACGAGCGGGACCACCAGGGACAGGAACGCTCCCGGCGCGAGGACGCCGATGTTGCTGCCGAACTGGCGGATCTGGGACTGGAGCGCGACCGTGAGCGGCTGGGATCCGCTGTCCGCGAAGAGCAGCGCCACGAGCATGTCGTTCCAGACCCAGAGGAACTGGAAGATGGCGAGGCTCGCGATGGCGGGGCGGCCCAGCGGCAGCACGAGGCGGAAGAAGATCCGCCACTCGCTGCCGCCGTCCATCCTGGCGGCCTCCAGCATCTCGCGCGGGATCTCGGCGAAGTAATTGCGCAACAGGAAGATCGCGAAGGGCAGCCCGTAGGCGACGTGGAAGAGGACGACGCCGGCGACGGTGCCGAACAGCCCGACCGCGCCCATGAGTTTGGCGACCGGCAGCAGGGCGGCGGACAGGAGCGCGAGGGCCTTGCGGGTGCGCTGGGTCATGGGCACCACTCTCTCCAGTTAATACGACTATCTGATCACCTTTTAATCCATGGAAGGAGTCGCTGCGCGTCGGAGGAGCCGGCCGGACGCACCGGCGTCCGCACCGGCGCGGCGTCCGTTCACCGCACCGTTCGACCGTTCGGCGACCGCTCACCGGCCCGGGCGGCCGCCCACCGGGCGTCCCGGGCGCTTGGGCGCAAGACCGCGGCCGGACGGTTCACGGGACGCCCGGCGCAGGTGAGGGTGGGTGCGTCGGACCCGGACGGCCCCAGGAAGGAGGCCCTCGTGCCCCTCTCCCCCACCCTCGCACGCACGGCCCCCGAGGCGCTGGCCGAACTCCAGCGCGAACACGGCCGGGCCTTGTTCGGCCTCCTGCTCGGGCTCACCTCCGGGGACGCCCAGCGCGCCGAGGACCTCGTCCAGGAGACGCTCGTTCGGGCCTGGCAGCACCCGGAGGCCCTGGCGAGCGGCCACGCGTCCATGCGGCCCTGGCTCTTCACCGTCGCGCGGCGCCTCGCGATCGACGCGCGCCGGGCCCGCCTCTCGCGGCCGCAGGAGGTCGACGCGGACGCGCTGGAGCAGGCCCCCGCCCCGGAGGACGGGGTGGCGGGGTCCGTGACGGCCATCGACGTCCGGCGCGCCGTCGGGTCGCTTGGACCGGAGCACCGGGAGGTCCTGCTGGAGGTGTACTTCCGCGACCGGTCGGTCGCCGAGGCCGCCGCCGAGCTGGGGATCCCCGCCGGAACCGTCAAGTCCCGCACGCACTACGCCCTGCGGGCCCTGCGCAAGGGCCTCCAGGGATACGGGTACGGGCTCGGCGCGTGAGCGCGCCACCGCCCGGCCGCCGCACGGGGAATCGATCCGAAAGCACGCGGATCGGACACGAAGTGCGCGGAAACAGGCCGCAGACCGTTCAAGTTGAGTAAACATCCCCCACGGCGCAAGCCGGGAGAGGAAGGCTCGGTACCCACGGACGGGAAGCTCGACACGCGGGAGAAGGTGGAACGGTGCAGCCCGAGGGTACGAACGGCACCAGTGACGGCGGGCTTGCGGTGCCCATGGCGTGGCTGTACGCCGAGTACATCGCCGACGAACTGCTGCGCACGGGCCGGCTGATCCCGGCCGGCACCCTGGAGTTCCGCGCCGGCCGCGACACGCTCGCCCTGACCATCTACCTCTCCGACGCCGCCGGCGAGCTCTCCGGGATCCGCGTGGTCTCCCAGCTCGACGAGTGGATGTCGCTGACGGCGTACGGGCACCCCTGGCGCGACTGGGTCCACACCCGCTTCCTCGCGCTGGGCGAGGAAGCCCGCGAAAGCGGCCGCGGAGAGGACCCGGACCTCGAACTCGCCCGCGCGGCCTGGCGCTGGCTGGACCGGACGGAGCTCTTCGCCACCAACATCGACGCCGCCCGGCCGGGCGGGCCCGAGCCCTGCCAGGGCCTGGACGAGAACGCCCGCGTGTGGACCCCCGCCTGGCAACTCGGGCTCCCCCTGGGGCACTTGGCCATGCACCTCTTCTGACCGGACCACGGCCCCGCGGCCCGCCCGGAGCCGGCCCGCCGGCCGCCCGCTACGGGCGCCGCCGCGCAGGCGGGGGGTCGGCCGGGTCCAGCACCAGGCCGGCGAAGTCGGCCTCGTTGCGCTCCGCCCGCGCGACGTACCACCGGGCGATCAGCCACAGCACCGGATAGGCCGCCACCCCCAGCAGCGCCCACACCACCGGGCCCGGCACCCCCCCGGGCACGGCGAACAGCAGCGGCAGCACCCCCACCGCCAGCGCCAGCGCGGCCACCGCCCCGAGTCCGGCGCGCAGTTGGCTGCGCATGAGGGCGCGTACGTACGTGGTGCCGAGGCTGGTCTGCTCGCAGATCTCCGAACGCGCCGGGGTGTACGCGGGAGCACGGCGGCGGGCGGCGCGCGGCACCCCCGTGACGGTCTCCCGCCGGGGCGCCGCCGCCGGCCGGAACGGCTGTGGCGGAGGGCCCTGCATGGTGCGGAAGTGTACGCAGCGGCGGGAGCGGGCGCCGGGTCATTTGAGGAGGCGGGAGAGCCTGCGGTCGGCGAGCGGCTTGCCGCCCGTCTGGCAGGTCGGGCAGTACTGGAGGGAGGAGTCGGCGAACGACACCGACCGGATGGTGTCGCCGCACACCGGGCAGGGCTCGCCGTCGCGGCCGTGGACCCGCAGGCCGCTCTTCTTCTCGGCCTTCAACCGGCCCGCGGCGACGCCGTGGGCCCGGTCGACGGCCTCGCGCAGAGTGTCCCGGAGGGCCTCGTACAGCCGGGTGGCCTGCTCCTCGTCGAAGGCGGAGGCCTGCTTGAACGGGGACACCCCGGCCGCGTGGAGGATCTCGTCGCTGTAGGCGTTGCCGATGCCGGCGAGGACGCCCTGGTCGCGCAGCACACCCTTGATCTGCCGGCGCTCGCCCGCCAGCAGCGCGGCGAACGCGTCCCGGTCGAAGCCCTCGGCCAGCGGGTCCGGCCCCAGGCGGGCGATGCCGGGGACCTCCGCCGGGTCCCGGACGACGTACACGGCGAGACGCTTCTGGGTACCCGCCTCCGTCAGGTCGAAGCCGCCGCCGCCTTCGAGGGCGACGCGCAGGGCGAGCGGGCCCTTGCCGGGGCGCGGCGGGCGGTCGGGCAGGGCGTCATGCCAGCGCAGCCAGCCGGCCCGGGCCAGGTGGGCGACCAGGTGGAGTTCCCCGATCCGCAGGGCGAGGAACTTGCCGTACCGGGCGGTGGGCCCCGCCGCCTGCCCCTCCAGGGCGGACAGCGGCGGGTCGTACGTCTTCAGCACGCTCACGGCGAGCGGAAGGACGCGTTCGACGACCCTCCCGGTCAGGTGCTCGTCGAGGAACTCCCTGAGGGCCTCGACCTCCGGCAGCTCGGGCATCTCCCCAGCCTGCCCATCCGGCGGCCGGTGCGCGACCGGACGGCCCCGGACCGGGGGTGCGGGCTCAGTTCAGGAGGAATTCACACCAGACGCACTTGCCGCTGCCCCGCGCCTCCACGCCCCACACGTCCGCCAGCCGGTCCACCAGCATCAGCCCCCGCCCGGACACCCCCGCCTCGCCGGCCTCCCGGCGGCGCGGCAGGGCGCTGGAGCGGTCCTCCACCTCGACCCGGAGCCGGCGGACCGGCCCGCTCAGGACCCGCAGGGTGACGATCGCCGGGCCGTCCGTGTGCATGAGGGCGTTGACGATCAGCTCGTCCGCCACGAGTTCGATCTCGTCGGAGCGCTCCCGCGCGCCCCACGCGCGGACCGCCGCGCCGATCATGTGGCGGGCCGACACCAGGGCCTCCGGATCGCCGGGGGCGACGTGCTGCTGGAGCCGGCCGCCGCCCTGCGCCGTCTCCTCCACGCGGCGGCGCAGCAGGAGCAGCGCCATGTCGTCGTCGCCGCCGCGCTCGTCCGTCACCTCGCAGAGCCGGTCCGCGAGCCGCTGGAGGTCCTCCGGTCCGCCGCGGACCAGCCGGGACAGCAGCCGCATCCCGTCGTCGAGGTCCGCTCCGGGGTGCTCGACGAGGCCGTCCGTGCACAGCAGGATCGTTTCGCCGGGGTCGAGCTCCACCGTCGTCACCGGGTACTCCAGGCGGCCGAACTCCGCCGAGAGGCCGAGCGGCATCCCGCCCTCGACGGCCAGCCGGCGGCAGTCGCCGTCGCGGGTGCGCAGCAGCGGGTCGATGTGCCCGGCGCGGACGATCTGCAGGACGCCGGTCGACAGGTCGGCCTCGACGTACGTGCAGGTGGCGAAGCGGTCGGTGTCCAGTTCGTGCAGGAACACCGACGCCCGGGCCACGACGGTGCCCGGCGAGTGGCCCTCGGCGGCGTACGCGCGCAGCACGATCCGCAGCTGGCCCATGACGGCGGCGGCGTGCGTGTCGTGGCCCTGCACGTCCCCGATGACGGCGCCGACGCGGCCGCCGGGCAGCGGGATCACGTCGTACCAGTCGCCGCCGATGTCCTGGCCCATGCGCGCGGACCGGTAGCGGACGGCTATGTCGCCGCCGGGGACGGTGGGGATGCGGCGCGGCAGCATGGCCTGCTGGAGGCCTTCGGCGAGGTCGTGCTCCTGCTCCAGCAGCATGGCGCGCTGGAGGCTCTGCGCGATGCTGCTGCCCAGGGCGACGAGAAGGTTCCGCTCGTCCTGGGTGAAGCCGTCCTTGTCCTGGTAGAGCAGGCCGATCGCGCCGATCGGGCGGGCCTGGGCGATCAGCGGCAGGTACGCGGCCGCCGAGATGTCCATGTACGAGATCTTCGCCCAGAGGCCGGGGTAGCCCTCGGCGAACTCCTCCGCGGAGTCCAGGAAGCGCGGCTGGAGCGAGCGGACCACCTCGCTCATCGGGTAGTCCTCGTCGATGCGGGTGTAGCGGGTGCCGGGGACGAAGCTCCCCGAGGGGCCCTCGGCGACCAGGTGGATGCGGCCCGCCTCGACCAGCCCCATGACCATGCCCATGGAGCCGAGCCGCTCCAGGCCGTGGGCGTCGCCGATGACGTCGATGACGTCCTTGACGGTGCGGGCGTGGGCCAGGGCCGCGGTGGTGCTCTCGACCACCGAGGTCTGGCGGCGGCGCTCCTCGTCGAGGCCGAGGCGTTCGGCCGAGTGGCTGAGCTCCTCGGTGGCGTCGCGGACGATGCCGATGATCCGGTGGGGGCGGCCGTCGCGGTCGCGCATGACGCGGCCCTGGGTGTGGGTCCAGCGCAGCCGGCCGTCGCGGCAGCGGATCCGGAAGTAGGCGCCGTAGCTGTCCTCGTCGCCCTTGAGGGCATGGGAGACGAGGTCGAAGAGGCGGGAGCACTCCCCCTCGGGCACGCGGGTGGCGAGCGACTCGGGCCGGCCGTCGTACTCCTCCGCGGCGGTGTCGAACACGTCCAGGGCGGCCGTGTCCAGGTGCATCAGGCCGGTGGACAGGTCCCAGTCGAAGCTGCCCATGCGGTTGAGCGAGAGCGACCGGTCCGGGTGTGCGGGCCAGTCGTCCGGCAGCGATACGGTGGTCGGCACCGGTCCACCATGACACACCGGCGGGTCAGGCGCCCCCCGGGTGCGCGGCGGGAACCGCCCCGGTCGCCGCCCCGGCGGCGGGCACCCCGGCCGTGGTCGGGTCCGGCTCCTGCACCGCTTCGCGGCCGGGAGCCCCTGCCGCGCCGGCGAAGGGGTCGGCGTCCTGGATGCCGGTGCCGTCGGCGTCGGCGCCGTAGGAGTCGGAGTCGGCGGAGTAGGAGTCGGCGGAGTAGGAGTCGGCACCGTATGGGTCGGTGGAGTCGGTGGCGTAGGGGTCCGCGCCGTCGGTCTGCGTGCCGGACGTGTCGGCGGTCCACGGGTCGGCGCCCGGATCGGTGAGGGCCGCTTCGGCTCCGGCTTCCGCGCCGGGCGCGTTCGGGTCGTACAGGTCGCCCGTGTCCGCGGCGGTGTCGTCGCCGCCCGGCCACGGCGCGACGTCGCCGCCGTCACCCGTGGCCTGGTCCGCCCCGGCCGACCCGTCGGCCGGCAGGCCCGGCTGGGACGGGGTGCGCTGCGGGGCGTCCTGCCCGCCCGGGACGCTCTCCCCGGGCGGGGCGGCCGGGGCGGTGGCCGGCGCGGCCCCGGCGGGGATGCCGTCGGCGGGGTCGTAGGCGGGCATGACCCGCGGGGAGCGGTCCTGGGCGCCGTCGTCGCCGGTGGTCCGCTCGATCCAGGTGTTGTCCGCGACGTTGGCGATGACGAGGCCGGCGAGCGGGTGGGGCGAGGGTTCGATCACGATCACCTGGTTGGGCTGGTAACCGTTCCACCGCTCGCCCTTGACGGCCGGGGTGCCCTTCGCGCTCAGCGGGGCGAGCAGCGGGCTGCCGCCGGCGCAGCGCAGGCGGGGCATACCCTGCGCGTCGACGAGGACGGCGGTGCCGGCCTGGAGGACCGACTGGAAGCCGTACGCGCCGCCGTCGCGGAAGCCGTGGTTCGTGACGCGGGTGTCGGCGCGGAGCACGACCGGTGTGAGCCCGCGGAGGAACTCGGGGAGCCCGGATTCCTGGACGGACGAGGCCGCCGCGAAGGCGCGGGCCTTGTTCTCGTCGCCGGTCAGAGCGCGCAGCTGCTGTTCGACGTCGCAGCTGCCGAGGCGCTTGGTGCCGCCGTAGAGGCCGGGGGTGGCGGCGCCCACGGTGCGGATCCCGCGGCCGGTCGGGTTGGGGAGCGGG
>NZ_RPSE01000002.1:0-66293 GCF_003949955.1 Streptomyces sp. WAC05292 | reverse complement strand
CCCCCTACCCCACCCTCCGCAGCAGTGCCAGGTACATCGCGTCCGTGCCGTGCAGGTGCGGCCACAGTTGGATGTCCGGGCCGTCGCCCAGCGCCGGGACGCCCGGGAGGTAGGGGCGGGCGTCGATCAGTTCGGCGGCAACGGGCTCCGCGGCGGCGCCTCGGCCCTTCAGGACGTCGTCGACGACGACGCGGGTTTCCGCCAGGTGGGGCGAGCAGGTCGCGTAGCCGACCACGCCGCCGACGCGGACCGCGGCCAGGGCCTCCCGGAGCAGTGCGCGCTGGAGCGGGGCGAAGCCCTCGATGTCCTGCGGGCGGCGGCGCCAGCGTGCTTCGGGGCGGCGGCGCAGGGCGCCGAGCCCGGAGCAGGGGACGTCCATCAGGACGCGGTCGAAGGAGCCGGGGAGCCATGCGGGGCGGGTGCCGTCGGCGGTGATGACCTGGTAGGGGCCGGGGTTGCCGTGGAGGGCGCGTTCGACGAGCCGGGCGCGGTGCGGCTGCTTCTCGGAAGCCAGCAGGAAGGCGCCGCGCTCGGCGGCGAGGGCGCCGAGCAGGGCGGCCTTGCCACCCGGGCCCGCGCAGCCGTCGAGCCAGCGCTCGTCGCGGCCTTCGACGGGGGCGGAGGCGAGGGCCACGGCCACGAGCTGGCTGCCCTCGTCCTGGACTCCGGCGCGCCCCTCGCGCACCGCGTCCAGCGCGCCGGGCTCGCCGCCCTCGGCCATCCGCACGGCGTACGGGGACCATCGCCCGGGCAGGGCGGCGTCCTCGCCGACGGCGGCGACGAGTTCCTGCGTCGTCGACCGGCCGGGCCGGGCGACGAGGGTGACCTCGGGACGCTCGTTGTCGGCCTCCAGCAGGTCCTCGATGCCGGCGCGCCCGCCGCCGAGGGCGTCCCACAGGGCGCTGACGACCCAGCGGGGGTGCGAGTGGCGGACGGCGAGGTGTTCCTCGGCGTCCACCTCGTACGGCGGGGCGACGCGCTCCAGCCAGGCGTCCAGGTCGTGCGCGGCGATCTTGCGCAGGACCGCGTTGACGAACTTGGCGCGACCGTCGCCCAGGACGACGCGGGCGAGTTCGACGCTCGCCGAGACGGCGGCGTGGGTGGGGATGCGGGTGCCGAGGAGCTGGTGGGCCCCGAGGGAGAGCACGTCGAGGACGGGCGGGTCGACCTCGCGCAGCGGGCGGTCGATGCAGGCGCTGATGACGGCGTCGTACGTGCCCTGGCGGCGGAGGGTGCCGTAGACGAGCTCGGTGGCCAGGGCGGCGTCGCGGGAGTCGAAGTCGCCGTTCTCGCGGGCCTTGCGCAGCAGCGGCGGCAGGACGAGGTTCGCGTACGCGTCGCGCTCGTCCACGGCCCTCAGCGCCTCGAAGGCGAGGATCCGGACCGGGTCCTTCTTGGGCCGGCGGTACGGCTTGGGCTGCTTGCCGCCGGGGGCGGCGGGACGGCGGCGGGGCTGTTCGCTCACGTGGAAGGTGCTCCGGATGTATGGGCGTGCGTACGGAAACTTGCTGGGGGACGAACGAGGTCGATCGGGCCGAAAGGGGCCGGACCGGCCGGCTTCTGCCAGCCTACGTCGGCCTCGGCGGCCCGGCCGCGCGGCCCGGCACGGGGCCGCGCGGGCCGGCCCGGCCCGGGCCGCGGGGAGGCACGGGCAGCGGGGAGGCACGGGCAGCGGGGAAGGACAGGCAGCGGGGCGGGGCGGGCCGGTCCGCCCCGCGGGCCTAGCCCAGCCGCTCCCCGGCCGCGATGCGGACGCCGCGCGCCCAGTCGGCGGCGCGCATCGGCTTCTTGCCCTGCGGCTGCACCCACAGGAGTTCGGCCGCGTGGGAGCCGGTGCCGACGTACACGTTGTTCTTGGCGGCGGCGAGTTCGCCCGGGGCGAGGTCGGTGCGGTCGGGCAGCAGGCCGAGGGAGATGACCTTGAGCCGTTCCCCGCGGAACAGCGTCCAGGCGCCGGGGGCGGGAGTACAGCCGCGGACGACGCGGTCGGCGCGCATCGCGGGGGCCGACCAGTCGACGCGGGCGTCCTCGACGGTGATCTTGGGGGCGTGGGAGACGCCGTCGGCGGCCTGGGCGACGGCGCGCAGGGTGCCGTCCTCGATGCCGTCCATGGTGGCGGCGAGCAGCCCGGCGCCGGCGAAGGCGAGGCGGGTCAGGAGGTCGCCGCTGGTGTCGGTGGGGCGGATCTCCTCGGTCAGGACGCCGAAGACGGGGCCGGTGTCGAGGCCCTCCTCGATGCGGAAGGTGGAGGCGCCGGTGACCTGGTCCCCGGCCAGGATGGAGTGCTGGACGGGGGCTGCGCCGCGCCAGGCGGGCAGCAGGGAGAAGTGCAGGTTGACCCAGCCGTGGCGGGGGATGTCGAGGGCGCTCTTGGGCAGGAGGGCGCCGTAGGCGACGACGGGGCAGCAGTCGGGGGCGATCTCGCGGAGCCGGGCCTGGAAGTCGGGGTCGCGGGGGCGGGCCGGCTTGAGGACCTCGATGCCGGCTTCCTCGGCGCGTTCGGCGACCGGGCTGGCGACGAGGCGGCGGCCGCGGCCGGCCGGGGCGTCGGGCCGGGTGACGACGGCGGCGACCTCGTGGCGCCCGGAGGCGATCAGGGCGTCCAGGGCGGGGACGGCGACCTCGGGGGTGCCGGCGAAGACGAGCTTCACTGGGGTCCTACCTCGATATCTCGGCTGTCAGCAGCGCACCAGTCTATGGGTCGGGGGCGCTCCGGGCCTGCGCCGGGCCCGCTCCGGGCCTGCGCCGGGCCTGTGCCGGGCCTGTGCCGGGCCTGCGCCGCGTGCTGCCGCACGGTCGTCTCGCGGGCCCCATCAGCCCCACCAGGGGGCGGACCGCACATGCGCGCGCCTCTCGCATATGCCGACACGCCCCCGAGGCGTGACTTCCTCGACCGGTGGCGCGTTGGTCAAGAGAGATTGACCGAAACCGGGCCGCGTTCAGAACGGTGTCTGCGGCCCGATCCGCTCTTCAGCACCGGTTTCGAGAGGCTTCTTCATGGCCGACCACGCCACCCACGACGCCCAAGCACGGGCCAGCCTGCATCTCCTGGTCCGGGACATCGAGCGGGTCCGCCGGCAGGTGGATGCTCTGCGTACGCTCACCGCCCAGCTCGGCAACGTGTACCGCCCGCGCCGCTCCGGTCCTTCGACGGGCTTCGTCGTCTACGGCCGGGCCCCGGCGCCGACCGTCCGCCTCGCCCAGGAGCTGCGGGACAGCGTCGAGACGCTGGTGACCGCCGCCGTGGACTTCGACCGCTCGCTCGGCTTCTCGTGGGACGCGGTCGGCTCGGCCCTCGGCGTCACCAAGCAGGCCGTGCACCGGCGGTACGGGGCCCGTCGCGCGCAGGCCGCGGAAGCGGCGGAGCCGCTGGCCGAGGGGACGGCGACGCGGACCCTCAACCCGCTGCCGACGGTCCCGGCGGCGCGCTCGGTGCCCCCGCAGCCGGTGCGCGAGGAGTCGCAGGCCGCGGCGGGTGCCCGGCCGGCCGCGTTCCCCGGGCCGCGGAACGGCTGACCGCCCGTCCGGCCGCCGGGACGCCGACCCCCGTCGGCCGGCCGGGCCGCCAGGCCCCGGCCGTGCACACCCCCGGTGGGGCGACTTCCCGGTCGTCCCACCGGGGGTTTTCTGCGCCCCGGGCCCGCTCAGCCGATGTCCGGCGGGTCGATCCGCACCCGGATCGCGTCGCCGGCGGGGACCCCGCGGGCGAGGCGGGCGGCCTGCGCGGCCTTGAGGGCGGCGGCCAGGGCGGCCCCGCTGCCGGGCGGGACGCGGATCAGGACCCGCTCCCCCGGGGAGGGGGCGCCGCGCCGCCCGGGCAGCGGTACGGGGCCCAGCACCTCGGCGTCGGGCGGGAGTTCGGCGGTGTCGAGAAAGGCCTCCAGGGCTTCGCCGCGGCCGGCCACGGCAGCCATCCGGGAGACCGGGGGGAAGCCGAGCTGGGCCCGTTCGGCGAGCTCCCGCGCGGCGTGCCCGGCGGGATCCCAGCGGACGAGGGCCTGGACGGGGCGCAGCGTCGGCTCGGCCACGACGACGACCTGCCCGTCGGCCCGTACGAGGGAGGCGGCGGCGATCCAGCGGCGCAGGGCGTCCTCCCCGGCGCGGAGGTCGGGGCGGGTCAGCATGGCCCAGCCGTCGAGGAGAAGCGCGGCGGCGTACCCGGCTCCGGCGGCGACGGGTTCGGCGCCGGGGGTGGAGACGACGAGGGCGGGCCGGTCGGGGACCTCGTCGAGGACGTGGTCCCGGCCGGAGGTGCGGACGGGGACGGCGGGGAAAGCCCGGCCGAGTTCCTCGGCGGTGCGGCGGGCGCCGACGACTTGGGCGCGCAGCCGGAAGGAGCCGCACTCCTCGCAGTGCCAGGCGGTTTCGGGGCGGCCGCACCAGCCGCACTGGAGGTCGCGGGCGTCGGGCGCCTCCAGCGGGCCGGCGCAGGCCCGGCAGCGGGCGGGGGTGCGGCAGCGTTCGCAGGCCAGGCGGGGGGCGTAGCCGCGGCGGGGCACCTGGACGAGGACGGGCCCGGTCTTGAGGCCGTAGCGGACGGTCTCCCAGGCGAGGCTGGGCAGGCGGGCGGCGCGGGCGGCCTCGTCGCGGGCGAGGAGTTCGTCCCCGACGGTGCGGATGCGGGGGGCGCAGGCGCGGACGGTCTCGCGGTCGGCGGCCAGCGGGCGCGCCCAGCCGGATGCGACGAGCTGGGCGGCTTCCACGGTGCAGCCGGTGCCGCCGGCGAGGAACCCGCAGCTCTCGCTGACGGAGCGCAGTTCGAGGACTTCCCGGACGTGCGGGAACGGGGCGCGGTCGTCGCTGTGGCTGGAGTCCCCGTCGTCCCAGACGGCGACGAGACCGAGGTCGCGTACGGGCGCGAACATGGCGGCCCGGGTGCCGATGACGGCGCGTACGGAGCCGCGGTGGACGGCGAGCCACTGCCGGTAGCGCTTCTCCGGCCCGGATTCGGCGGTGAGGGTGGCGTGCCGTCCTTCGCCGAGGAGGGCGGTGAGGGCCGTGTCGACGCGGGAGGCGGTGCGGCCGTCGGGCAGGACGGCGAGCGCGCCGCGGCCGGAGGCGAGGGTGGCGGCGATGGCGCGGGCGAGTTCGTCGGCCCAGCCGGGTCCGGGAAGGGCGGTCCAGACGGCGCGGGGGGCGCCGCCCGCGGCGAGGGAGCGCAGGAAGGCGGGTCCGGCGGCGTAGCGGGTCCAGCCTCCGGGGTCGGGCGGGGGCGGCGGCGGCAGCGGTGCCGGCGAGGGCTTGGCTTCGGCGCGGGCGTTGCGCGGGGGCAGGGCGAGCTGGAGGACGTCGGCGAGGCTGCCGGCGTAGCGGTCGGCGACGGCGCGGGCGAGGGAGAGCAGGGCGGGGGTGAGGACGACCTCGGGCGAGACGACGTGGGCGAGGGCGGCGAGGGCGCCGTGGTAGTCGGTGTCGGCGCGGCGCTCGACGATGAACCCGTCGATGAGGCGGCCGCCCTCGCGGCGGCCGCCGTGGACGTGGTGGGAGCCCGCGCCGAAGCGGACGCGGACGCGGACGCCCGGCCGGGCCGCCTCGGAGAGCTCTTCGGGGACGGCGTAGTCCCACAGCTGGTCGAGGTGGAGGACGCCCTTGTTGACGAGGACGCGGGCGACGGGGAGGTCCTTGGCGAGGGCGGCGCCGCGCCAGGTGCGCGGTTTGGCCTTGGGCGCCTTGGCCTTCGCCTCGGCGACCATCTCCCGGATGAGGGCGAGCTGCTCGGGCGGGCCGCCGGGACTGCCGTCCCCGGGCCGCTGTCGGGACTCGTTCTCGCTGCTCACACCGCATTCTTACCAAAGCGCGCCGACAGCGGCGGACGCCGCCGGTCCCGCCTGGCGGGGGCGGGGACGCGGCAGGGCCCCGGACCTCGCGGTCCGGGGCCCTGCCGTGGGCTGCCGAGCGGTCCTACAGGCCGGCGGCGGCGCGCAGGGCGTCGACGCGGTCGGTGCGCTCCCAGGTGAAGTCCGGCAGCTCGCGGCCGAAGTGGCCGTAGGCGGCGGTCTGGGCGTAGATCGGGCGGAGCAGGTCGAGGTCGCGGATGATCGCGGCCGGGCGGAGGTCGAAGACCTCGGTGATGGCGTCCTCGATCTTCGCGGTGTCGATCTTGGCGGTGCCGAAGGTCTCGACGAACAGGCCGACGGGCTCGGCCTTGCCGATCGCGTACGCGACCTGGACCTCGCAGCGGGAGGCGAGGCCCGCCGCGACGACGTTCTTGGCGACCCAGCGCATCGCGTAGGCGGCGGAGCGGTCGACCTTCGACGGGTCCTTGCCGGAGAAGGCGCCGCCGCCGTGGCGGGCCATGCCGCCGTACGTGTCGATGATGATCTTGCGGCCGGTGAGGCCGGCGTCGCCCATCGGGCCGCCGATCTCGAAGCGGCCGGTGGGGTTCACCAGGAGGCGGTAGCCGTCGGTGTCGAGCTTGATGCCGTCCTCGACGAGCTCCTTCAGGACGTGCTCGACGACGAACTCGCGGATGTCGGGCGCGAGCAGCGAGTCGAGGTCGATGTCGGAGGCGTGCTGCGAGGAGACGACGACCGTGTCGAGGCGGACGGCCTTGTCGCCGTCGTACTCGATGGTGACCTGGGTCTTGCCGTCGGGGCGCAGGTAGGGGATGGTCCCGTTCTTGCGGACCTCGGACAGGCGGCGGGAGAGCCGGTGCGCGAGGTGGATCGGCAGCGGCATGAGCTCGGGCGTCTCGTCGCACGCGTAGCCGAACATCAGGCCCTGGTCGCCGGCGCCCTGCTTGTCGAGCTCGTCCTCGTCGCCCTCGACGCGCTTCTCGTAGGCGGTGTCGACGCCCTGCGCGATGTCCGGGGACTGCGCGCCGATGGACACCGACACGCCGCAGGAGGCGCCGTCGAAGCCCTTCTTCGAGGAGTCGTAGCCGATCTCGAGGATCTTGTCGCGGACGAGCTGCGCGATCGGCGCGTACGCCTTCGTCGTCACCTCGCCGGCGATGTGGACGAGACCGGTGGTGATGAGCGTCTCCACGGCCACGCGCGAGGTCGGGTCTTCGGTGAGGAGCGCGTCGAGGATCGTGTCGCTGATCTGGTCAGCGATCTTGTCGGGGTGGCCCTCGGTCACGGACTCCGAGGTGAACAGGCGGCGGGACACATCGCTCCCTGGGGTTGCAGCGGCTGCTGGCTGATCGTTTGGCGGAACGATACCGGGGGCTGCGCCCGGACGCGTTCCGAATGCAGTTTATCGGTCGCCACCGGCCGCAGGACCACCCGTCTCGCCCTCTGGAAGCCTTGTGACCTGCGACACCCCGTTCCGGCCCACGGTGCGGGAGGAGGCGGGCGGGCGCGTTTCAGGCGAGTCGCGCGGCGACCTGGTCCCATACGGCGTCCGCGAGGGCTTCCTTCGGACCGTAGGGGATGGGCAGTTCGGCCCCATCGGAGGCGAGGATCACCGCTTCGTTCTCCTCCGATCCGAAGGTCTTGTTCTCTCCGACCTCGTTGACGACGAGGAGGTCGCAGCCCTTGCGGCGGAGCTTGGCGCGCCCGTTGGCGAGCACGTCGTCGGTCTCGGCCGCGAAGCCGACGACGACCTGTCCCGCGCGGGCGCGGTCGGCGGAGACCTCGGCGAGGACGTCGGGGTTGCGGACGAGTGCGACGGGGGCCGGTTCCCGCCCCTCCTGCTTCTTGATCTTGCCGGTGGCGTACTCGGCCGGCCGGAAGTCGGCCACGGCCGCGGCCATCACCACGACGTCGGCGTCGGCGGCCGCCTTCAGGACCGCTTCGCGCAGCTGGACGGCGGTGCCGACCCGCACGACGTCCGCACCGGCCGGGTCCGGCAGCGCCGTGTTGGCGGCGACGAGCGTCACCCGGGCGCCGCGCGCGACGGCGGTGCGGGCCAGGGCGTAGCCCTGCTTGCCGGAGGAGCGGTTGCCGAGGAAGCGGACGGGGTCGAGGGGCTCGCGGGTGCCGCCGGCGCTGATCACGACGTGGCGCCCGGCGAGGTCGGCGGCGGTGCCGCGGGCGAGGACGGCCCGGCAGACCTCGAAGATCTCCTCGGGGTCGGGCAGCCGACCCTTGCCGGTGTCCTTGCCGGTCAGGCGGCCGACGGCGGGCTCGATGACGACGGCGCCGCGGCGGCGCAGGGTGGCGACGTTCTCCCGGGTCGCCGGGTGCTCCCACATCTCGGTGTGCATCGCGGGGGCGAAGACCACGGGACAGCGGGCGGTCAGGAGGGTGTTGGTGAGCAGGTCGTCGGCGAGGCCGTGGGCGGCCTTGGCCAGCATGTCGGCGGTGGCGGGGGCGACGACGACGAGGTCGGCGGCCTGGCCGATGCGCACGTGGGGCACCTCGTGGACGGTCTCCCACACCTCGGTGCCCGCCGGGTGCCCGGAGAGGGCGGCCCAGGTGGCCTCGCCCACGAAGTTCAGGGCCGAGGCGGTGGGCACCACGCGCACGTCGTGCCCGGACTCCGTCAGCCGCCGCAGCAGCTCGCACGCCTTGTAGGCGGCGATGCCGCCGCTGACTCCGAGCACGACCTTCGGATTGCCCACCACACTCGCCCTTCCGGCTGCTGTCACCGGCCGCGGCGTCCCCGGCCGCGGCCCACCTGCCTATGACACACCACAGGCCCGGCAGTCGTGCTGCCGGGCCTGTGGCGCAAGGATTCCTCGGTGCCCTACTGGACCGGGGCCTCGATGGCCTCGGAGGTCAGCAGGCCCGCGTTGATCTCGCGCAGCGCGATCGAAAGCGGCTTCTCGTGGACGTGGGTGTCCACCAGGGGGCCGACGTACTCGAGCAGGCCCTCACCGAGCTGCGAGTAGTACGCGTTGATCTGACGCGCGCGCTTGGCCGCGTAGATCACGAGGCTGTACTTCGAGTCCGTGGCCTCGAGCAGCTCGTCGATCGGCGGGTTGATGATGCCCTCGGGCGCAGTGATGGAAGAGGACACGCTCTACCTTCCGAAGATGGATGAAAGTTCAGACGCCCACCGGTGCGCACACCGGTCGACGATCACACAACGTCCATCAAGGCTAGCAGCTCACGCGCCACGTCCTCGACGGAGGTGTTGACCAGGGTGGTGTCGAACTCGGACTCGGCGGCCAGCTCGACCCGGGCCGCCGCCAGGCGGCGCTCGATGACCTCGGGGGACTCGGTGCCCCGGCCGGTGAGCCGGCGGACCAGCTCCTCCCAGCTCGGCGGCGCCAGGAAGACCAGCTGGGCCTCCGGCATCGACTCCCGCACCAGGCGGGCGCCCTGGAGGTCGATCTCCAGGAGGACGGGCTCGCCGTTCTCCAGGCGCTCGACCACCGCGCCGCGCGGGGTGCCGTAGCGGTTGCCCGCGAACTCGGCCCACTCCAGCAGCTCGCCGTTGGCGATCAGCTTGTCGAACTCGTCGTCGCCGACGAAGAAGTAGTGGACTCCGTGTCGCTCACCGGGCCGCGGCTTGCGGGTGGTGGCCGACACCGAGAGCCACACCTCGGGGTGGACCTTGCGCATATGCGCGACGACCGTGCTCTTGCCGACCCCTGAGGGGCCGGAGAGCACGGTCAGCCGCGGACGAACCTCTGCTGCCATAGAGCGATTATCCAGGTTCCCGGGACTGCCTGGGAACGCCGGAGCCACTCCGGGCGGCACGTCAGCCGGCAGGGGTGCCGAACTCACGCTCCAGCGAGGCGATCTGGTTGGAGCCGAGACCTCGGACACGCCGGGACTCGGAGATGCCGAGGCGCTCCATGATCTGCTTGGCGCGGACCTTGCCCACGCCGGGCAGGGACTCCAGCAGGGCGGAGACCTTCATCTTGCCGATGACGTCGTTCTCCTGGCCCGTCTTGATGACCTCTTGGAGCGAGGCGCCGGAGTGCTTGAGTCGATTCTTCACCTCGGCCCGCTCCCGGCGAGCCGCGGCGGCCTTTTCGAGCGCGGCTGCGCGCTGTTCAGGGGTAAGGGGCGGAAGAGCCACGCCTACGTCACCTCGGATGTCGAACTGTCGGATACGGACCGGTGGGAGCCCATGGGACGCCACACCAGGCGAATGCCCGAACAGCGGTGGAACTGGTTCGCTGCTCGTTCACTCTGGTCGGAGACTAGCGGCCAAGGCCGCTCCAGTCAGCGAGAACGGACGAAAAGTCCTGGTCAGCCTCCACTGAACCGTACATCACGGACAAACCGCCCCGGATTTGTCCGGCGAAAGACGTTCGATTCCCGTCAGATTTCGTCGGACCGTACGACGTACGGGTCAGCCGGAGACGGCCTTGCGGATCTCCTCGGCGAACTGCTCCGCCGCCCCGCGCAGCGCCGCGGCGTCCGGTCCGTGCCGCAGGACACCGCGCGAGACGTTCGGCACGACGTTGCGCACGGCCGCGCCGAAGACGCGGGGCAGGTCGGCGGCGGTCGCGCCCTGCGCCCCGATGCCGGGGGCGAGCAGCGGGCCGTTGATGTCCAGGTCGAAGGAGGACAGGTCGCCGAGGGTGGCGCCCACGACCGCCCCGAAGGAGCCCAGGGGCGACTCCCCGGCGTTCTCCGCGGCAAGGTGGGCCAGCATGGTCGCGCCGATGGTCCGCCCGTCCTCGCGGACCGCCCGCTGGACCTCCGCGCCCTCGGGGTTGGAGGTGAGGGCGAGGACGAACAGGCCGGCGCCGGAGGTGCGGGCCAGCTCGACCGCGGGGGCGAGCGAGCCGTAGCCCAGGTACGGGGACACGGTCAGGGCGTCGGAGAACAGCGGGGCGTCCGGGTGGAGGAAGGTCTCGGCGTAGGCGGCCATGGTGGAGCCGATGTCGCCGCGCTTGGCGTCCATGACCACGAGGGCGCCGGCGGCGCGGGCGTCGGCGACGGTCCGCTCCAGGACCGCCACGCCGCGGGAGCCGAAGCGCTCGAAGAAGGCGGCCTGCGGCTTGAAGACGGCGACCGTGTCGGCGAGGGCCTCGACGACCGTGCGCGAGAAGCGCTCCAGGCCGGCGACGTCGTCGTCCAGGCCCCAGGAGGCCAGCAGGGAGGCGTGCGGGTCGATGCCGACGCAGAGCGGGCCGCGCTCGTCCATGGCGGAGCGCAGGCGGGTGCCGAAGGAGGGAGTCACTGGGCGGCCTTTCGGGTCTCGGCGCCGACGGCCTCGGCGAGGGTGGCGTACGGGCTGGCGGCGAGGCGGGCGGCCAGGCCCTTGTGGATGGCGCGGGCGTAGAGCGGGCCCTCGTAGATGAACGCGCTGTACCCCTGGACGAGGGTGGCGCCGGCCAGGATGCGCTGCCAGGCGTCCTCGGCGTTCTCGATGCCCCCGACGCCGACGAGGACCAGGCGGTCGCCCACGCGGGCGTACAGGCGGCGCAGGACCTCCAGGGAGCGCTGTTTGACGGGGGCGCCGGAGAGGCCGCCGGTCTCCTGGACGAGGGCGGGGTCGGACTTCAGGCCGAGGCCCTCGCGGGCGATGGTGGTGTTGGTGGCGATGATGCCGTCGAGGCCGAGCTCCAGGGCGAGGTCGGCGACGGCGTCGACGTCCTCGTCGGCGAGGTCGGGTGCGATCTTCACCAGCAGCGGGACGCGGCGGTCGGGGACGCTGCGGTCGGCGGCCTCGCGGACGGCGGCGAGCAGGGGGCGCAGGGACTCGGTGGCCTGGAGGTTGCGCAGGCCAGGGGTGTTCGGGGAGGAGACGTTGACGACGAGGTAGTCGGCGTGCCGGGCGAGGCGCTCGGTGGAGGCCACGTAGTCCGCGACGGCCTCCTCCTCGGGCACGACCTTGGTCTTGCCGATGTTGACGCCGACGACCGTCTTGAAGACCGCCTTGCGGGCCGCCAGGCGGGCCGCCACGGCCTCGGAGCCGTCGTTGTTGAATCCCATGCGGTTGATCAGCGCGCGGTCCGGGACGAGGCGGAAGAGCCGCTTCCTGGGGTTGCCGGGCTGGGCCTGGGCGGTGACGGTGCCGATCTCGACGTGGTCGAAGCCGAGCATGGCCATGCCGTCGATGGCGACGGCGTTCTTGTCGAAGCCGGCCGCGAGGCCGAAGGGGCCGTGCATGCGCAGGCCGAGGGCCTCGGTGCGCAGCTCCTTGTGGCGGGGGGCCAGGGCGGCGGCCGCGAAGGTCCGCACGACCGGGGTTCGGGCGGCGAGGCGGATCCAGCGGAAGGCCATGTGGTGGGCGGCCTCGGGGTCCATCCGCTTGAAGACCAGGTTGAAGAAGAGCTTGTACATGCTTCGGGAGTTCCCTTGTGCGCTCATGGAGAGGGGGACACCGCCGCGCAGTCGCGCTCGTGGTGTCCCCCTCGTCCGGACGGGCTGCTAGTCGCGGGCCGCGGTCAGGTGCTCGGCGTGCTCCTGGAGGGAGCGGACGCCGACCTCGCCGTGTCCGAGCGCCTCGATGCCCTGGACGGCCGCGGCGAGCGCCTGGACCGTGGTCAGGCACGGGACTCCGCGGGCCACGGCGGCGGTGCGGATCTCGTAGCCGTCGAGGCGGCCGCCGGTGCCGTACGGGGTGTTGACGATCAGGTCGACCTGGCCGTCGTGGATGAGCTGGACGATGGTCTTCTCGCCGCCGGGGCCCTCGCCCTCGCTGAGCTTGCGCACGACGGTGGCGTTGATGCCGTTGCGGCGCAGGACCTCGGCGGTGCCGGAGGTGGCGAGCAGCTCGAAGCCGTGGGCGACGAGCTCGCGCGCCGGGAAGATCATCGAGCGCTTGTCGCGGTTGGCGACGGAGATGAACGCACGGCCCTTGGTGGGCAGCGGGCCGTAGGCGCCGGCCTGCGACTTGGCGTAGGCCGTGCCGAAGACCGAGTCGATGCCCATGACCTCGCCGGTGGAGCGCATCTCCGGGCCGAGGACCGTGTCGACGCCGCGGCCGTGGATGTCGCGGAAGCGCGACCACGGCATGACGGCCTCCTTGACGGAGATCGGCGCGTCGAGCGGCAGGGTGCCGCCGTCGCCGGTCTTCGGCAGCAGGCCCTCGGCGCGCAGCTCGGCGATGGTCGCGCCGAGCGAGATGCGGGCGGCGGCCTTGGCGAGCGGGACGGCGGTGGCCTTCGAGGTGAAGGGGACGGTGCGGGAGGCGCGCGGGTTGGCCTCCAGGACGTAGAGGATGTCCCCGGCCATCGCGAACTGGATGTTGATCAGGCCGCGGACGCCGACGCCCTTGGCGATCGCCTCGGTGGAGGCGCGCAGGCGCTTGATGTCGAAGCCGCCGAGGGTGATCGGGGGCAGGGCGCAGGCGGAGTCGCCGGAGTGGATGCCGGCTTCCTCGATGTGCTCCATGACGCCGCCGAGGTAGAGCTCCTCGCCGTCGTAGAGGGCGTCGACGTCGATCTCGATGGCGTCGTCGAGGAAGCGGTCGACCAGCACGGGGCGGGTCGGGGAGATCTCGGTGGACTCGGCGATGTACGCCTCCAGGCGCGCCTCGTCGTAGACGATCTCCATGCCGCGGCCGCCGAGCACGTAGGACGGGCGGACGAGGACGGGGTAGCCGATCTCGTCGGCGATGGCCTTGGCTCCGGCGAAGGTGGTGGCGGTGCCGTGCTTGGGGGCGGGCAGGCCCGCCTCCTGGAGCACGCGGCCGAAGGCGCCGCGGTCCTCGGCGGCGTGGATGGCCTCCGGGGAGGTGCCGACGACGGGCACGCCGTTGTCCTTCAGGGCCTGGGAGAGGCCGAGCGGGGTCTGGCCGCCGAGCTGGACGACGACGCCGGCGATGGGGCCGGCGAGGGACTCGGCGTGGACGATCTCCAGGACGTCTTCGAGGGTGAGGGGCTCGAAGTACAGGCGGTCGGAGGTGTCGTAGTCGGTGGAGACGGTCTCCGGGTTGCAGTTGACCATCACCGTCTCGTAGCCGGCGTCGCTGAGGGCGAAGGAGGCATGGACGCAGGAGTAGTCGAACTCGATGCCCTGGCCGATGCGGTTCGGGCCGGAGCCCAGGATGATCACCGCGGGCTTGGTGCGCGGTGCGACCTCGGTCTCCTCGTCGTAGGAGGAGTAGAAGTACGGGGTCTTGGCGGCGAACTCGGCGGCGCAGGTGTCGACCGTCTTGTAGACGGGGCGGACGCCGAGGGCGTGGCGCACCTCGCGGACGACGTCCTCGCGCAGGCCGCGGATCTCGGCGATCTGGGCGTCGGAGAAGCCGTGGCGCTTGGCCTCGGCGAGGAGCTCGGGGTCGAGCTTCTCGGCGGCGGCGAGCTCGTCGGCGATCTCCTTGATGAGGAAGAGCTGGTCGACGAACCAGGGGTCGATCTTGGTGGCGTCGAACACCTCCTCCTGGGTGGCGCCGGCGCGGATGGCCTGCATGACGGTGTTGATGCGGCCGTCGGTGGGGCGGACGGCGAGGCGCAGCAGCTCGTCCTTGTCGCCGGGCTCGCCGGTGAAGGCGAACTGGCTGCCCTTCTTCTCCAGGGAGCGCAGGGCCTTCTGGAGGGCCTCGGTGAAGTTGCGGCCGATGGCCATGGCCTCGCCGACGGACTTCATGGTGGTGGTGAGGGTGGCGTCGGCGGCCGGGAACTTCTCGAAGGCGAAGCGGGGGGCCTTGACGACGACGTAGTCGAGGGTCGGCTCGAAGGAGGCCGGCGTCTTCTCGGTGATGTCGTTGGGGATCTCGTCGAGCGTGTAGCCGACGGCCAGCTTGGCGGCGATCTTGGCGATCGGGAAGCCGGTGGCCTTGGAGGCGAGCGCCGAGGAGCGGGAGACGCGGGGGTTCATCTCGATGACGATGATGCGGCCGTCGTCAGGGTTGACCGCGAACTGGATGTTGCAGCCGCCGGTGTCGACGCCGACCTCGCGGATGATCGCGATGCCGATGTCGCGCAGGCGCTGGTACTCGCGGTCGGTGAGGGTCATCGCCGGGGCGACGGTGATGGAGTCGCCGGTGTGGACGCCCATCGGGTCGAAGTTCTCGATGGAGCAGACGACCACGACGTTGTCGGCCTTGTCGCGCATCAGCTCCAGCTCGTACTCCTTCCAGCCGAGGATGGACTCCTCCAGGAGCACCTCGGTGGTCGGGGAGAGCGTGAGGCCCTGGCCTGCGATGCGGCGCAGCTCCTCCTCGTCGTGGGCGAAGCCGGAGCCGGCGCCGCCCATGGTGAAGGAGGGGCGGACGACGACGGGGTAGCCGCCGAGGGTCTCGACGCCGGCGATGACCTCGTCCATGGTGTGGCAGATGACCGAGCGGGCGGACTCGCCGTGGCCGATCTTGCGGCGGACCTCCTCGACGACCTCCTTGAAGAGGTCGCGGTCCTCGCCCTTGTGGATGGCCTGGACGTTGGCGCCGATGAGCTCGACGTTGTACTTCTCCAGCACCCCCTGCTCGTGCATGGAGATGGCGGTGTTGAGGGCCGTCTGGCCGCCGAGGGTGGGCAGGAGCGCGTCGGGGCGCTCCTTGGCGATGATCTTCTCGACGAACTCGGGGGTGATCGGCTCGACGTACGTGGCGTCGGCGATCTCCGGGTCGGTCATGATCGTCGCGGGGTTGGAGTTGACGAGGATGACCCGCAGGCCCTCGGCCTTGAGGATGCGGCAGGCCTGGGTGCCGGAGTAGTCGAACTCGGCGGCCTGGCCGATGACGATCGGGCCGGAGCCGATGACCAGGACGGACTGGATATCGGTGCGCTTAGGCACGCTCGGCCTCCATCAGGGATACGAAGCGGTCGAAGAGGTACGCGGCGTCGTGCGGGCCGGCGGCCGCCTCGGGGTGGTACTGGACGCTGAAGGCCGGCTGGTCGAGCAGCTGGAGGCCTTCGACGACGTTGTCGTTCAGGCAGACGTGGGAGACCTCGGCGCGGCCGTAGGGGGTCTCGGAGACCTTGTCGAGGGGCGCGTCCACGGCGAAGCCGTGGTTGTGGGCGGTGACCTCGACCTTGCCGGTGGTGCGGTCCTGGACCGGCTGGTTGATGCCGCGGTGGCCGTACTTCAGCTTGTAGGTGCCGAAGCCGAGGGAGCGGCCGAGGATCTGGTTGCCGAAGCAGATGCCGAAGAGCGGCGTCTTGCGCTCCAGGACGCCCTGCATGACGGAGACGGCGTGGTCGGCGGTGGCCGGGTCGCCGGGGCCGTTGGAGAAGAACACGCCGTCCGGGGAGACCGCGTAGACGTCCTCGACGGTGGCGGTGGCGGGCAGGACGTGCACCTCGATGCCGCGCTCCGCCATGCGGTGCGGGGTCATGCCCTTGATGCCGAGGTCGACGGCCGCGACGGTGAACCGCTTCTCGCCGATGGCGGGGACGACGTAGGGCTCCTTGGTGGCGACCTCGGCGGAGAGGTTCGCGCCCTTCATCTGCGGGGCCGCCTGGACGCGGGAGACCAGGGCCTCGTCGCGGACGCCCTCGGCGGCGGCGCCGGAGAAGATGCCGACGCGCATGGCGCCGCGCTCGCGCAGGTGGCGGGTGAGGGCACGGGTGTCGATGCCGCTGATGCCGACGACGCCCTGCGCGGCGAGCTCCTCGTCCAGCGAGCGCTTGGCGCGCCAGTTGGACGGGACGCGGGCGGGGTCGCGGACGACGTAGCCGGCGACCCAGATGCGGGCGGACTCGGGGTCCTCGTCGTTGACGCCGGTGTTGCCGACGTGCGGGGCGGTCATCACGACGACCTGCCGGTGGTACGACGGGTCGGTGAGGGTCTCCTGGTAGCCGGTCATTCCGGTGGAGAACACGGCCTCGCCGAAGGTCTCCCCCACTGCGCCGTAGGCGCGGCCGCGGAAGATGCGGCCGTCCTCCAGGACGAGTACGGCGGGAGCTTTGGCTGCTCCCCTGGTGGAGGTCGTCATCGTTCGGCGCCTTCCGTCGTGGTGGTGTGGTTCATGGAGGTGATGGCCTCGACCCAGGCGGCGTGCTCGGCCGCCCGGTCGGAGCGGAATCCGGAGTCGATCAGCGTGTCGCCGTGGGCCCACGTGACGACGAGCAGACCGCCCTCGGTGAGTACCTTGCCCGCGATCCCCTTGTCGAGGCGGGCGCCGCGCAGCTGCGCGGCCGGTACGAAGAAGTCGCCTGCACCCGGACGGACCACTTGGAGGCCCGCGTCGGTGAGGGTGAGCTCGACCCGGCTGCGCACGCCCAGCCCGTGGGCGACGATCCGGTCGAGCCACTGCCCGGCGGTGGTCGACCCGTGGTACCGGCCGGTGAGTGCCAGCCGGTGCTCGGGGAGGCCTTCGGGGGCGGTGGGCAGTTCCGGCAGACCGCCCTGCAGGGCGCCGCGCCATTTCCAGCCCTGCCGCATCAGCCAGTAGACGAAGGCGATGAAGACGAGCAGGCCGATGACCCACGCGATGCGCGCGCCCCAGTCCGTCACCTCCGCCGACTTGCGTTCGGCGGCCTCGGCGGCCAGTTGGATCACTGCAGGTGTCACGCGAGCTTCCCGTCCACGACCGTTGTCCGGCCCCGCAGGAAGGTGTGGGTGACGCGGCCCGGCAGCTCGCGGCCCTCGTAGGGGGTGTTGCGGCTGCGGGAGGCGAACCCTGCGGGGTCCACGACACCACGGTACGAGGTGTCGACCAGGGTGAGGTTCGCGGGTTCACCTGCCGAGACGGGGCGTCCGTGGCGGTGGGACAGGCCGCCGATGCGGGCGGGCGCGAAGGACATGCGCTCGGCGACGCCGGCCCAGTCGAGGAGGCCCGTCTCGACCATCGTCTGCTGGACGACGGACAGGGCGGTCTCCAGGCCGACCATGCCCATGGCGGCGGCGGCCCACTCGCAGTCCTTGTCCTCGTGCGGGTGCGGGGCGTGGTCGGTGGCGACGATGTCGATGGTGCCGTCGGCGAGCGCCTCGCGCAGCGCCATGACGTCGCGCTCGGTGCGCAGCGGCGGGTTGACCTTGTAGACGGGGTTGTAGGAGCGGACCAGCTCGTCGGTGAGGAGGAGGTGGTGGGGGGTGACCTCGGCGGTGACGTCGATGCCGCGGGACTTGGCCCAGCGGACGATCTCGACGCTGCCGGCGGTGGAGAGGTGGCAGATGTGGACGCGGGAGCCGACGTGCTCGGCGAGGAGGACGTCGCGGGCGATGATCGACTCCTCGGCGACGGCGGGCCAGCCGCCGAGGCCGAGCTCGGCGGAGACGATGCCCTCGTTCATCTGGGCGCCCTCGGTGAGGCGGGGCTCCTGGGCGTGCTGGGCGATGACGCCGCCGAAGGCCTTCACGTACTCCAGGGCGCGGCGCATGATCACGGCGTCGTCGACGCACTTGCCGTCGTCGGAGAAGACGGTGACGCGGGCGGCGGACTCGTGCATGGCGCCGAGCTCGGAGAGCTTCTTGCCCTCCAGGCCGATGGTGACGGCGCCGATGGGCTGCACGTCGCAGTAGCCGGACTCCTTGCCGAGGCGGTAGACCTGCTCGACCACGCCGGCGGTGTCGGCGACGGGGAAGGTGTTCGCCATGGCGAAGACGGCGGTGTAGCCGCCGGAGGCGGCGGCGCGGGTGCCGGTCAGGACGGTCTCGGAGTCCTCGCGGCCGGGCTCGCGCAGGTGGGTGTGGAGGTCGACGAGGCCGGGGAGGAGGACCTGGCCGGCGGCCTCGACGACGGTCGCGCCGTCGGCGGAGAGGTTCCGTCCGACCTCGGCGATGGTCTCGCCGTCGATGAGGACGTCCTGTGCCTCGCCGCCGAGGACCTTCGCACCGCGGATCAGGGTCTTGGACATGGTTACTTGGTCTCCTCGGTGCGGGACGGGGCGGTGACGGCGGGCTCGGAGCCGCCGAGCAGGAGGTAGAGGACGGCCATGCGGACGGAGACGCCGTTGGCGACCTGCTCGACGACGGTGCAGCGGTCGGAGTCGGCGACCTCGGCGGTGATCTCCATGCCGCGGACCATGGGGCCGGGGTGCATGACGACGGCGTGCTCGGGCATCCGCGCCATCCGGGCGGCGTCGAGCCCGTACCGGCGGGAGTATTCGCGCTCGGTGGGGAAGAACGCGGCGTTCATCCGTTCGCGCTGCACACGCAGCATCATGACCGCGTCGGACTTCGGCAGCACCTCGTCGAGGCTGTAGGAGACCTCGCAGGGCCAGGTCTCGACCCCGACGGGGACGAGGGTGGGCGGGGCCACGAGGGTGACCTCGGCTCCGAGCGTGTGCAGCAGGTCGACGTTGGAGCGGGCGACGCGGCTGTGGAGGATGTCGCCGACGATGGTGATGCGGCGGCCGGCGAGGTCCTTGCCGAGGCCGGCGTCGCGGCCGACGAGGCGGCGGCGCATGGTGAAGGCGTCCAGCAGGGCCTGGGTGGGGTGCTGGTGGGTGCCGTCGCCGGCGTTGATGACGGGGGCGTCGATCCAGCCGGAGTTCGCCAGGCGGTAGGGGGCGCCGGAGGCGCCGTGCCGGATGACGACGGCGTCGACGCCCATGGCCTCCAGGGTCTGGGCGGTGTCCTTGAGGGATTCGCCCTTGGAAACGGAGGAGCCCTTGGCCGCGAAGTTGATGACGTCCGCGGACAGGCGCTTCTCGGCGGCCTCGAAGGAGATCCGGGTGCGGGTGGAGTCCTCGAAGAAGAGGTTGCAGATCGTGCGGCCGCGCAGGGTGGGCAGCTTCTTGATCGGCCGGTCGGCGACGCGCGCCATCTCCTCGGCGGTGTCGAGGATCAGGACGGCGTCGTCGCGCGTGAGGTCGGCGGCCGAGATGAGGTGGCGCTTCATCTGGGTGCTCCGTTGGTCGAAGGAGGGCAGAGCGGCGGGCGGCGTGCCGGAGGGGTGCGGGGCAGGCCGGAGCGCGGGCCCGTGCGGGGCCCGTCAGGGGGTCGGGCTACTGCCCGGCTTCGGCGTCGGTCCGCTGCCCGAGCAGCACGGCGTCACGGCCGTCCTCCTCCTGGAGCTGGACCTTGACGATCTCCCGCAGGGAGGTCGGGAGGTTCTTGCCGACGTAGTCGGCGCGGATCGGCAGTTCGCGGTGGCCGCGGTCGACGAGGACGGCGAGCTGCACCGCGCGGGGGCGGCCGAGGTCGCCGAGGGCGTCGAGGGCGGCGCGGATGGTACGGCCGGAGAAGAGGACGTCGTCGACGAGGACGACGAGCCGGCCGTCGATGTCGTCACCGGGGATCTCGGTGCGGCCGATGGCGCGCGCCGGCTTCATCCGCAGGTCGTCGCGGTACATGGTGATGTCGAGGGAGCCGACCGGGATCTTCGCGCCGGTGATCTCTTCGAGTTTGGCGGCCAGCCGGCGGGCGAGGAACACGCCGCGGGTGGGGATGCCGAGGAGCACCACGTCGTCGGCGCCCTTGGCGCGTTCGACGATCTCGTGGGCGATGCGGGTGAGGACCCGCGCGATGTCCTGTGCCTCGAGGACGGGGCGCATGGGCCCGGTCTCGACGGCACCGGCGTTCAAAGCCTGAGCGTCCATGGGAAAAGGACCTCCTTCTCCGCCTCACGGGACGGACCTTAAAGGACGTCTGCAACGGTCCCCACGGTACCAGTGGTCCGGGCGGGGGCCGAACCGGGGGCGTGCGGGGCCCCTCGTCCGTGCGCCGGGGTCGGCATTCGGCTTGACGCACCCAAATCACGCTGCGTAACCTCACAGTGAGTTACCAGCCGCGCGGCGAGCCGCTCGGAGTCAAGTAGCCACAGCGTCACAGCGTCCGGGAGCGTTATGTCCAGCGAATACGCCAAACAGCTCGGGGCCAAGCTCCGCGCCATCCGCACCCAGCAGGGCCTCTCCCTCCACGGTGTCGAGGAGAAGTCCCAGGGCCGGTGGAAGGCCGTGGTGGTCGGTTCGTACGAGCGCGGGGACCGCGCCGTGACCGTCCAGCGCCTCGCCGAGCTGGCGGACTTCTACGGGGTGCCGGTGCAGGAGCTCCTCCCGGGCACCACGCCCGGCGGGGCGGCCGAGCCGCCGCCGAAGCTGCGCCTGGACCTGGAGCGCCTGGCCGGCGTCCCCGCGGAGAAGGCCGGACCGCTCCAGCGCTACGCGGCGACGATCCAGAGCCAGCGCGGCGACTACAACGGCAAGGTGCTGTCGATCCGCCAGGACGACCTGCGCACCCTGGCCGTCATCTACGACCAGTCGCCCTCGGTCCTGACCGAGCAGCTGATCAGCTGGGGCGTGCTCGACGCCGACGCGCGCCGCGCCGTGGCGCACGAGGACGCGTAGTCCCCCGGTCCCCCGGGACCAGCAGAAACGTTACCGGTGCGGGCCGGGAGCCGGATCAGGCTCCCGGCCCGCACCGGTTTCGCACCGGCCGTCGGGGGTCCGGAGAGGCGGAAGGGGCCCGCGGCGCTGGTGCGCTGCGGGCCCCTTCCGGCGTGCCGGGCGGCTGCCGGGGGCTACTCGCCCCGGCGCAGGCTCGGCTTCAGGTCCTTGAAGCGGGCGAGGAGCCCGTTGACGAAGGACGGCGACTCGTCCGTGGAGAACTCCTTGGCCAGCTGCACGGCCTCGTCGATGGCCACGGCGTCCGGGGTGTCGTCCACCCAGATCAGCTCGTACGCCCCGAGCCGCACGATGTTCCGGTCGACGACCGGCATGCGGTCGAGCTCCCAGTCCACGGCGTAGGTGACGATCAGGTCGTCGATGCGGTTCACCTTGTCGGCGTAGCCCTCGACGAGGTCCATCGTGAAGGCGTTGACCGGAGGCTGCCGGTCGTCCGACCGCGCGTGGCGGACCCAGTCCGCGAGGACCTCCCGCACGGGCACCCCGCGCTGGTCGGCCTCGAACAGGATCTGGAAGGCGCGCTTGCGCGCGTTGCTGCGGGCAGCCACGGTTAGCCGTTCACCCGGCCGAGGTAGTCGCTGGTGCGGGTGTCGACCTTGACCTTCTCGCCCGTGGTGACGAACAGCGGGACCTGGATCTCGTGGCCGGTCTCCAGGCGGGCGGGCTTGGTGCCGCCGGTGGAGCGGTCGCCCTGGACGCCCGGGTCGGTGTGCTCGATGACCAGCTCGACGGCGGCCGGCAGCTCGACGTAGAGCACCTCGCCCTCGTGCTGGGCGACGGAGGCGGTGAAGCCCTCGATCAGGAAGTTGGCGGCGTCGCCGACGGCCTTGCGGTCGACGTGCAGCTGGTCGTAGGTCTGCATGTCCATGAAGACGAAGTAGTCGCCGTCCATGTACGAGAACTGCATGTCGCGGCGGTCGATGGTGGCCGTCTCGACCTTCACACCCGCGTTGAAGGTCTTGTCGACGACCTTGCCGGACAGCACGTTCTTGAGCTTGGTGCGCACGAAGGCCGGGCCCTTGCCGGGCTTGACGTGCTGGAACTCGACGACGGACCAGAGCTGGTCACCGTCGAGCTTGAGCACCATGCCGTTCTTGAGGTCGTTCGTGGAAGCCACGGTTGCGGAATCTCCTGCACTGGAAGACCACGGGTGCGCACACGGCCCGCCGGACGGGCCTACAGTGCGAGCAGCTCCTTGGTCGTAATGGTGAGTAGCTCGGGACCGCCGTCCGCCTCGGGGCGTACGACGAGCGTGTCATCGATCCGGACTCCGCCCCGGCCCGGGAGGTGGACCCCCGGTTCGACGGTGACCGGCACGCAAGCGTCCAGTTTACCCATTGCCGTAGGTGCAAGCTGCGGGTCCTCGTCGATTTCCAGGCCGACGCCGTGCCCGGTCGACGGAGCGACGGCTTCCGAGTGGCCCGCGGAGTCCAGCAGGGAGCGCGCCGCGCGGTCCACGTCCCTGTACGCGGCCCCCGGCAGGAGCGCCTCGCGGCCGGCGCGCTGGGCGGCGAAGACGAGGTCGTACAGCTGGATCTGCCAGTCGGCCGGGCTGGTGCCGATGACGAAGGTCCGGCCGATCTCGCACCGGTAGCCGCGGTAGTTGGCGCCCAGGCAGACGGTCAGGAAGTCGCCCTCCTCCACCCTCCGGTCGGAGGGCCGGTGCCGGGCGCGGCCCGAGTGCGGCCCGGTGCCTACGGAGGTCGGGAAGGCCGGGCCGTCGGCCCCGTGGTCGACGAGGCGGCGCTCCAGCTCCAGGGCGAGGTGGCGCTCGGTGCGCCCGACGAGGATCGACTCCAGCAGTTCGCCGAGGGCCTGGTCGGCGATCTCGGCGGCGATCCGCAGGCAGGCGATCTCCTCCTCGTCCTTGACCAGGCGCTGCTGTTCGACGGCGGTCCCGAGGTCGGTGAGCCGCAGCCGCGGCGCGACGGAGTGCAGGGCGCGGTGGCGGGCGACGGTGAGGTGGTGCTCCTCGACGGCGAGGCAGTCGGCGCGGGCGGAGCCGGCCAGGTCGGCGGCGGCGACGGCCGCGTCCGCGCCGGGCCCGGCCAGCACGGAGAGCCGCAGCCGCTCGTCGAGGCGGCCCTCGTCGAGCTCCCCGCTGGGCGGGCCCACCGTGAAGAGGCTGTCCTCGCCGCCGGGTCCCAGGAGCAGGACGGCTCCCCGCGGGGCTCCCCCGGCGAGGTAGCGGACGTTCGCCGGACGCGTGATCAGTGCGGCGTCGTTCCCGGCGGCGGCACAGCGGTCGCGAAGCAGGCCCCGGCGGGCCGCGTACACGTCTGACATGTCTTCGAGCCTACGAGCGCCCGGCGCATCCGGCCCGGCGAGCGCCCCCGTCCGGTGCGGGGCCGTGTGCGGAGGACCTCAGGGCGAGGCGGTGGAGAGGGAGTGGGCCAGGGCCTCGTCCAGGGCGCGGGCGGTGGCTTCGACGTCGAGGTCGGAGTTGTCGATGATCGGCAGCCCGGACCCGTACCAGCCGGCCATCCGGCCGTGGATGCGGGCGACCTCCTCGTCGGAGAGCCTGCGGTTGCCGGAGCGCTGTGCGTTGCGCTCCAGGACGATCTCCAGGCCCGGCAGGAGCACCACGGGCAGCAGGTGGGGGCCGACGTGGCGCTTCCAGCCGCCGAGGCCGACGACGGGCCGGTCGGGGAAGACGGCGTCGTCGAGGATGCAGGAGATCCCGTTGGCCAGGAAGTTGCGGGCGGCGAAGCCGCAGGTGCGGCGGGCGAGGCGGTACTGGGCCTCGGAGTGGTCGTTCCAGCCGGCCTGGGGGTCGGCGAAGCCGGAGCAGACCCATTCGCGGACGTCGTCGAGGCTGATGTGCGCGGTGGGCACGCGGCGGCTGCCCGCCCAGTGCCGGGCCACGGTGGTCTTGCCGGCTCCGGCCGGGCCGATGAGGAGCACGGCGATCGTCGCCGTGCCGGTGCCGTGGCCGGTCCCGCCGGCGGCCGGCGCGGCGGCCGCGGGCGGCAGCGGGATGTGCCCGGTGGCCTCGGGCCCCGCGGGCGGGCCGGGCTGCGGGTTGGGCTGGGGCCCGGGCTGCGGCATGTGAGGGGGCGGCGGGGAGCCCGGCCAGCCCTGGGCGGGCGCTATCGGCGGCTGCGGCGGCACCGCCGGCCGGTGTCCCTGCGGACCCCAGCCGCCGCTGCCGCCCCCGACTCCCTGGTGCATTCCGCTGCCACTCCGTCTCGTTCCACCGACTGATGCGAGAACGTTATATGACTGCGGGCGCGGCGCATCCCACCGGCGTCCGCCTCAGCGGGCGACTTCCTCCGCGAGGGCGCGCAGGGCGAGCCGGTACGAGCCGATGCCGAAGCCCGCCACGGTGCCCGTGGCGACCGCGGCGATCACCGAGGTGTGCCGGAACTCCTCACGGGCGTACGGGTTCGAGATGTGCACCTCGATCAGCGGGGCGGTGCGCTGCGCGGCCGCGTCCCGCATGCCGTACGAGTAGTGCGTGAACGCGCCGGGGTTGATGACCACGGGGATCTTCCCGTCGGCGGCCTCGTGGAGCCAGCGGATCAGCTCCCCCTCGTCGTTGGTCTCGCGGACCTCGACGTCGAAGCCGAGCTCCGCGCCGAGGTCCCGGCAGGTCTCGACGAGCCCGGCGTACGAGGTGGCCCCGTACACGTCGGGCTCGCGGGAGCCGAGCCGGCCGAGGTTGGGGCCGTTCAGCACCAGCACCCGGCGGCTCACGCCGACACCTCGCCGTAGGCGGCGATGAGGTGGGCCGGGTCGGGGCCCTCCAGGACCGTCGGCTTGGCCAGCCCGTCGAGGACGATGAACCGCAGCAGGTTGCCGCGGGACTTCTTGTCGACCTGCATGGTCTGGAGCAGCTTGGGCCACTGGTCGCCGCGGTAGGTGAGCGGCAGGCCGACGGAGGCGAGGATCTCCCTGTGCCGGTCGGCGGTGGCGTCGTCGAGGCGGCCGGCGAGCCGGCCGAGCTCGGCGGCGAAGACCATGCCGACGGAGACGGCGGCGCCGTGGCGCCACTTGTAGCGCTCGTTCTTCTCGATGGCGTGGGCCAGGGTGTGGCCGTAGTTGAGGATCTCCCGCAGGCCCGATTCCTTGAGGTCGCTGGAGACGACGTCCGCCTTGACCCGGATGGAGCGGACGATGAGCTCCGCGGTGTGCGGGCCGTCCGGGGTGCGGGCGGCGGCCGGGTCGGCCTCGATCAGGTCGAGGATGGCGGGATCGGCGATGAAGCCGGCCTTGATGATCTCGGCGAGGCCGCTGACGTAGTCGTGGACCGGCAGCGAGTCGAGGGCGGCCAGGTCGCACAGGACGCCCGCGGGCGGGTGGAAGGCGCCGACGAGGTTCTTGCCCTCGGCGGTGTTGATGCCCGTCTTGCCGCCGACGGCCGCGTCGACCATCGCGAGGACGGTGGTCGGCACGGCGATCCAGCGCACGCCGCGCAGCCAGGTGGCCGCGACGAAGCCCGCCAGGTCGGTGGTGGCGCCGCCGCCGACGCCGACGACGGCGTCGGTGCGGGTGAAGCCGGACTGGCCGAGCGCCTTCCAGCAGTAGGCGGCGACCTCGGCGGTCTTGGCCTCCTCGGCGTTCGGCACCTGGATGGCGATGGCCTCGTAGCCCTGCTCGGCCAGGTCGTCGCGCAGCGCCTCGCCGGTGGAGGCGAGCGCCTCGGGGTGGATCACGGCGACCCGCTGGGCCTTGGTGCCGATCAGAGCGCCGAGCTCGCCGAGCAGCTGCCGGCCGACCAGCACGTCGTACGGGTCGTGGCCGGCGCTGCCGCCGACGTGGATCCTCGTCACCTGGTCTGTCATACGTCCTTCAACTCCAGTGCGTCGAGGACCGCCTGGGCGACCTCTTCGGGGGTGCGCGCGTCGGTGGCGACCTCGACGCGCGCGACTTCGGTGTACAGGGGGCGGCGCGCCTCCATCAGCTCGCGCCACTGCCGGCGCGGGTTGACGGCGAGCAGCGGGCGGGCGGCGCCGAGGCCGACGCGCCGGACGGCCTCCTCGACGTCCATCGACAGGTAGGCGACGGGCAGGCCGGCCAGCAGGGCACGGGTGTCCGCGTCGAGGACGGCGCCGCCGCCGAGGGCGAGCACGCCGGTGTGCTCGGCGACGGCCGCGGCGACCGCCTGCCGTTCCAGCTCGCGGAAGTGCGGCTCGCCCTCGTCGACGAAGATGTCGGCGATCGCCCGGCCCTCGGCGGCGACGATGTCGGCGTCGGTGTCCCGGTAGGGGACGCCGAGCCGGTCGGCGAGGAGCCGGCCGACGGTGGACTTGCCGGAGCCCATGGGGCCGACGAGGACGACCAGGGGTCCGCCGGTCACCGGATGTGCAGGTTGTCGAGGTACGACTGCACGTTGCGGCGGGTCTCGGCGACCGAGTCGCCGCCGAACTTCTCCACGACGGCGTCGGCGAGGACCAGGGCGACCATGGCCTCGGCCACGATGCCGGCCGCCGGGACGGCGCACACGTCGGAGCGCTGGTGGTGCGCGGCGGCCGCCTCGCCGGTGGCGACGTCGATGGTGGCCAGGGCGCGCGGGACGGTCGCGATGGGCTTCATCGCGGCGCGGACGCGGAGCAGCTCGCCGGTGGTCAGGCCGCCCTCGGTGCCGCCGGAGCGGCCGGAGGTCCGCTTGATGCCCTCGGGGGTGGCGACGATCTCGTCGTGCGCCTTGGAGCCGGGGACGCGGGCCAGGTCGAAGCCGTCGCCGACCTCGACGCCCTTGATGGCCTGGATGCCCATCAGCGCGGCCGCGAGGCGGGCGTCCAGGCGGCGGTCCCAGTGGACGTGCGAGCCGAGGCCGACGGGGACGCCGTAGGCGAGGACCTCGACGACGCCGCCGAGGGTGTCGCCGTCCTTGTGGGCCTGGTCGATCTCGGCGACCATCGCCTTCGAGGCGTCCGCGTCGAGGCAGCGCACCGGGTCGGCGTCCAGCTTCTCGACGTCGGCCGGGGTGGGGTAGACGCCGTACGGGGCCTTGGCGGCGGCGAGTTCGACGACGTGGCTGACGATCTCGATGCCGGCGGCCTCCTTCAGGAAGGAGCGGGCGACGGCGCCGAGGGCGACGCGGGCGGCGGTCTCACGGGCGCTGGCGCGCTCCAGGATCGGCCGGGCCTCGTCGAAGCCGTACTTCTGCATGCCGGCGAGGTCGGCGTGGCCCGGGCGGGGCCGGGTGAGCGGCGCGTTGCGGCCGGTCTCCTTCAGCTCCGAGGGGTCGACGGGGTCGGCCGACATGACCTTCTCCCACTTGGGCCACTCGGTGTTGCCGACCATGACGGCGACCGGGGAGCCCAGCGACAGGCCGTGGCGCACGCCGCCGAGGAAGGTGACCTCGTCCTGCTCGAACTTCATCCGCGCGCCGCGCCCGTACCCGAGCCGGCGCCGCGCCAGGTGGTCGGCGACCAGCTCCGTGGTCACCGGGACGCCGGCGGGAAGCCCCTCCAGCGTCGCCACCAGCGCCGGACCGTGCGATTCCCCGGCGGTCAGCCAACGCAACCTGCTCAACGATGCTCCTCATGCTCGCGCCTGGTACAGCGGCGGCGCGGCCGGGTGCGCGGCCCGGACCCGCCTTTACCCGATCCTCCCACGTCCGGGCCGGTGCACCGCCCCCCGGTCCAGCTGGCGGGACGGGCGGTCCACCAGGCCCACCCTGGCCGCAGCGCCCGGCGGGGGCAACACCGGGCGGCACAGTGCATCAGGTAGGGCGGGGTGCGGCGGCGGGGGCCGTCAGTGGCGGGCCCGCAGGGCGGCCTCGCCGGCGGCCCGCATCGCGGCGAGCGGTCCGGGGGTGCGGCCGGTCATCTGCTCCACCTGGAGGACGGCCTGGTGGACGAGGAGGTCCAGGCCGCCCAGGAGGCAGCCGCCGCGGGCCGACCAGGCGGCGGCGAGGGCGGTCGGCCAGGGGTCGTACAGGACGTCGAAGAGGGTGCCGGGCGCGTCGGGGACGTCGGCGGCGAGCCGGTCGGCGGCGCCGGCGGGCGTGGTGGCGATGACCAGGGGGGCGGTGAGGGCGCGGGAGGCGTCCGCCCAGTCGGCCGTGCGGACGGCGACGCCGAGCCGCTCGCCCCAGCGGAGCATCTCGTCGGCCCGGGCGCGGGAGCGGACGTAGGCGGTGACCTCGCCGGTGCATATCCGCCCTAGGGCGGCGAGCGCGGAGGAGGCGGTGGCTCCGGCGCCGAGGATCGCCGCGCTGTCGACCTTGTCGACACCGCGCTCGTGGAGGGCGGCGATGATCCCGGGGATGTCGGTGTTGTCTCCGAGACGGCGGCCGTCCGCGGTCAGGACGACGGTGTTGACGGCCTCGACGGAGGCGGCGGTGTCGCTGATCGCGTCGAGCAGCGGGATGACCGCGCGCTTGAGCGGCATGGTCAGGGAGAGCCCGGCCCACTCGGGGCCGAGGCCGGCCATGAAGTCCGCGAGCGCGGCCTCGCCGAGGTCGAAGCGGTCGTACGACCAGTCGGCGAGGCCGAGCTCCCGGTAGGCGGCGCGGTGCAGCACCGGTGAGAGGGAGTGCTCGATGGGGGAACCCAGCACCGCGGCCCGTATGCGTGACATCTGCTTACCTACCTACCCGCCCGACTTCTTCTTCTGCCGTTCGTTGAACTCCGTCACCAGTTTGTCGTGTTCCGCGAACGTCTTGGTGAAGGTCGTGGTGTTGCCGTCGATGGACACGAAGAACATCCAGCCGCCCTTGTCCGGGTCGAGCGCCGCGTTGACGGCTTCGTCGCCCGGGTTGCTGATGGGGCCGGGCGGGAGTCCGGCGTAGCGGTAGGTGTTGTACGGGTCGTCGATCTTCCGCGTCTCCTCGCGGCTGACGTTGATGTTGCTGGTGCCCTTGATGTAGTTGATCGTCGAGTCGAACTCGATCTTCTGGTTCGTGGCGGTGTTCGACGGCTTCAGGCGGTTGTAGATGACCTCGGACATCTTGCGGAAGTCGTCGTGCTTGTTGCCCTCGACCTGCACCAGGCTCGCGACGATGACGAGCTCGTACGGGTTCGCCAGGCCCAGCTCCTTGGCCTTGCCCTCCAGGCCGAGCGCCGCGTACTTGTCGTTCGCGTTCTTGACCATCTGCTTGAGCAGGGACTCGGGCGTGGTCTCCTTCGACAGGTCGTAGCGCGTCGGGTAGAGGAAGCCCTCCAGCGGGTCGCGCACCTTCCTGGTGCTGACGGCCCAGGCGGGCAGGCCGAGGTTCTTCGCCTGCTGCTGCGCGACCTGGGCGGTGGTGCCCTCGGGCTTGCCGAGCTTCTTGTCGATCATCTTGTAGACGTCGACGGCGCGCTTGCCCTCGGGGATGGTGAGCACGTTGAGCTTGGAGGGGTCGACGAGGACCGCGATGGCGGACGCGCTCGACATCTTCTTCTGCAACGTGTACGTGCCCGGCTGGATGCCGGTGCTCCGCTTGTCGGCGGTGGCGGCGTCGACGAAGGCCTGCGTGCTGGCGACGACGCCGGCTTCCTTGAGGATCGACCCCATCTGGGCGACGGTCGCGCCGTTGGGGATCTCGACCTCGACGCTCTCGCCGTTGCCGGAGCCCGCGTAGTCCTCGGCGCTGCCGAAGCGGGCCTTGAGGTAGCTGTAGCCGTAGTACCCGCCGCCGCCGACGACACCGGCGATCACGAGGGCCGCCACGAGGCAGGCGGCGCCGCTCCGCTTCGGCTTCCCCTTGCCCTTCCCCTTGGAGCGGCCGGCACGGCGTCCGCCGCCGGATCCGGCGTCACGGTCGTCTTCGTCGCCGTCGCGGCCGCTGTCGGCCAGGGCCGAGTCCTCGTCCGGCGCGTCATCCTCCGGTTCCGCATCGGGTTCCGGATCGCGTCGGCCGGGGGGCTTCGGAGGCGGGTAGGCCTCCGGGGTGCCGTAGAGGTCCGGGGTCTCCCCCGGGTAGCCGCCGACCGGCTGCTGGGCGTAGGGGTCCGCGCCCGCGTACGGGTCCGGCGCCGGGTACGGGTCGGCCGCCGGGTAGGCGTCGGTTCCGGGGTAGGCGTCCGTTCCGGGGTGGGCGCCGGTCCCCGGGTAGCCCTCGGCGGCCCCCGGGTACTGCCCGGTGCCCGGGTAGCCCTGGGCCGCCTGCGGGGCCGCGGTGTAGCCGCCGCGGGCGGTGTCCCAGGCCTGCCCGCCGCCGTCGTAGGCGGGCTGCTGCACCGGCATCTGCTCGTGGGGCAGGGGCTGCTGCGGGTAGCCCTGCATCTGCCCCGGGTACTGCTCCTGCTGGTGGTACTGCTGGTGCTGCGGCTCCTGTGGGTACTGCTGCTGCGGGCTCCCGCCGAACGGCATCCGGCCCTGCCGGGCCTCGTGCCCGCTCCACCCGGAGTCCCCGTACAGGGGGTCCTCCGGGTGCCACGGTTCGGGGCCAGAGCCCCGGCCATACTCAGTCATGGATCCCCTAGAGCCGCGAGACGGAGTGCCCGGCAACGGCCGCCAGGCACCCGGTTCCGCCTCTGAAGTGGTGGGCGACGACTGTTCGAATGCCGCCGCATCTCGCGGAACGTTACCGTACCGCGATCAGACAACCACTTCGACGCACTCGCCGGGCGGATTACCCGATACCCGTTCGGTCTCAAGAGCGTTCTGAAGGATCACCACGGCGGCGGCCTGGTCGATGACCGACCGCCCCTTCTTGGCGTTCCGCCCGGAGGCCCGCAGCCCCTGGGCGGCGGTGACCGTGGTCATCCGCTCGTCCACGAGCCGGACCGGAACGGGCCTCACGCCCTTGGCCAGTTCGGCGGCGAAGGCGCGCACCTTGGCCGCGGCCGGCCCCTCCCGCCCGCTGAGCGAGCGGGGCAGGCCGACCACGACCTCCAGGGGTTCGTACTCCTCCACGAGCTGCCGCAGCCGCCGGTGGGCGAAGGGGATGTCCCGGCCGGGCACGGTTTCCACCGGTGTGGCCAGCACCCCGTCGGGGTCGCAGGTCGCGACCCCGATCCGGGCGTCCCCGACGTCGATGGCGAGGCGGCGTCCGCGGCGCAGTGCCATCGTCAGGCCGTCTCGACGACGAGGCGCTCGACCGCGGCGATGGCCTCCGGCACGGCGTCCGGGTTCTGGCCGCCGCCCTGGGCGACGTCGGGCTTGCCGCCGCCTCCGCCGCCGAGGGTCTTGGCGGCCGTGCGGACCAGGTCGCCGGCCTTCAGGCCGCGCTCGCGGGCGGCCTCGTTGGTGGCGACCACGGTCAGCGGGCGGCCGCCCGCGACGGTGAAGAGCGCGACGACGGCCGGGCGGTCGCCCTGGATGCGGCCGCGGACGTCGAGGACCAGCTTGCGCAGGTCGTCGGCGCCGGTGCCGTCCTGGACCTGCCCCACCACGAGCGCGACGCCGCGGATGTCCTGGGCGTTCTCCGCGAGGCCGGCGGCGGCCTGGAGGACCTTCTCCGCGCGGAACTTCTCGATCTCCTTCTCGGCGTCCTTCAGCTTGCCGAGCATGGAGGCGATCTTCTCCGGGAGCTCCTCGGGGCGGCCCTTGACCAGCTCCTGGAGCTGGGCGACGACCGTGTGCTCCTTGGCGAGGAAGTTGTAGGCGTCCACGCCCACGAGCGCCTCGACGCGGCGCACGCCGGAGCCGATGGAGGACTCGCCGAGCAGCTTCACCAGGCCCAGCTGGGCGGTGTTGCCGACGTGCGTGCCGCCGCACAGCTCCTTGGAGAAGTCGCCGATGGTCACGACGCGGACCCGCTCGCCGTACTTCTCGCCGAACTCGGCGATGGCGCCCTGCTTCTTCGCCTCGTCGATGCTCATGATCTCGGCGGTGACGTCCAGCTCGCGCGAGAGCACGTCGTTGATCTTCTGCTCGACGTCGGTGAGGACCGTGCCGGGGACGGCGTTCGGCGAGCCGAAGTCGAAGCGGAAGCGGCCCGGGCTGTTCTCCGAGCCGGCCTGAGCGGCCGTCGGGCCCAGGGCGTCGCGGAGCGCCTGGTGGGTCAGGTGGGTCGCCGAGTGGGCGCGCGCGATGGCCCGGCGGCGCCGGACGTCGATCGCCGCGTACGCGGAGGCGCCGACGGTCACCTCGCCGACCTGGACGGAGCCCTTGTGGACGGAGACGCCGGGGACCGGCTGCTGGACGTCGCGGACCTCGATGACGGCGCCCGAGTCGAGCTTGATGCGGCCCTGGTCGGCGAGCTGGCCGCCGCCCTCGGCGTAGAAGGGGGTGCGGTCCAGGACGACCTCGACCTCGTCGCCCTCGGAGGCCGCCGGGGAGGAGACGCCGTTGACGAGCAGGCCCACGATGGTGGCCTCGCCCTGGTTGGTGGCGTAGCCGGTGAACTCCGTGCCGCCCGCCGAGTCGGCGATCTCGCGGTAGGCGGCGACGTCGGCGTGGCCGGTCTTCTTGGCCTTCGCGTCCGCCTTGGCCTTGTCCTTCTGCTCCTGCATCAGGCGGCGGAAGCCGGGCTCGTCGACGGTCAGGCCCTGCTCGGCGGCGATCTCCAGGGTCAGGTCGATCGGGAAGCCCCACGTGTCGTGCAGCAGGAACGCCTTGTCGCCGGCCAGGACCGAGCCGCCGCCGGCCTTGGTCTCGGTGATGGCGCCTTCGAGGACGTTGGTGCCGGCGTTCAGGGTCTTCAGGAAGCGGGCCTCCTCGGCGAGCGCGACGGTCTCGATGCGCTGCCGGTCGGTGATCAGCTCCGGGTACTGCTGCCCCATCGTGTCGATGACGGTGTCCAGCAGCTCCTTGACGACCGGGCCCGTCGCGCCCATGAGGCGCATGTTGCGGATGGCGCGGCGCATGATGCGGCGCAGCACGTAGCCGCGGCCCTCGTTGCCGGGGGTGACGCCGTCGCCGATGAGCATGACGGAGGTGCGCATGTGGTCGGCGACCACGCGCATCGAGACGTCGGTCTCCTTGGCGGCGCCGTAGCGGACACCGGTCAGCTCCGTGGCCTTGTCCATGACGACGCGCAGGGTGTCGGTCTCGTACATGTTCCGGACGCCCTGGAGGATCATCGCCAGGCGTTCGAGGCCGAGGCCGGTGTCGATGTTCTTCGACGGCAGGTCGCCGAGGATCGGGAAGTCCTCCTTGCCGTCTCCGGCGCCCCGCTCGTACTGCATGAAGACGAGGTTCCAGATCTCCACGTACCGCTCGTCGTTGACGGCGGGGCCGCCCTCGACGCCGAACTCGGGGCCGCGGTCGTAGTTGATCTCGGAGCAGGGGCCGCAGGGGCCGGGGACGCCCATGGACCAGAAGTTGTCCTTCTTGCCCAGGCGCTGGATGCGCTCGGCGGGGACGCCGACCACGTCGCGCCAGATCTGCTCGGCCTCGTCGTCGTCCTGGTAGACGGTGATCCAGAGCTTCTCCGGCTCCAGCCCGTAGCCGCCGTCCGCCACCGGGGTGGTCAGCAGCTCCCAGGCGAGCTTGATGGCGCCTTCCTTGAAGTAGTCGCCGAAGGAGAAGTTGCCGCACATCTGGAAGAACGTGCCGTGGCGGGTCGTCTTGCCGACCTCTTCGATGTCCGGGGTGCGGACGCACTTCTGCACGCTGGTGGCCCGCGGGGCCGGGGGCTTGGTCTCGCCGAGGAAGTACGGCTTGAACGGGACCATGCCCGCGTTGACCAGCAGCAGAGTCGGGTCGTCCGCGATGAGCGACGCCGAAGGGACAACGGCATGACCGCGCTCCTCGAAGAAGCTCAGCCAGCGGCGGCGGATTTCAGCCGACTCCATCAGTGGTCCTCATTCCGGTTGATGTGGGAGAAGTTCGGTCGGTGGGTGGTGCGTTGCGGGTTCTCGATGGCCTGCAGCCGCCGCGGCCCGGGGAGGGCGGTGACGTTGTCGGGCCGGTCGGGGTCCTGATGCAACCCCAGTGCGTCGTTCAGCTCGTCCTCGCGCTGCGACATTCCCGCTTTGACGTCGAGGGCGAAGTGCTTGAGCCGGTGGCCGGCCTCCACGGCCTTGTCGGCGGCCTGCGCGGCGAGGCTCTCCGGCGTCAGCTGCTTCAGCCGGCGGTTGACCTTGGTGGTGGCCCACACGCCGGCGGCTGCGCCTGCGGTGAACCAGAAGGCTCGGCGGAACATCGGCTCTCTCAGCCCTTCTGCTTGCGGCGCCGCGCGGCCGGCACCGTGCGGCCAACGATCACGGTACGCCGTTCGGCGGAGCGCGGCGCCCCTTCCCGGCTCCTGCCCAGGGCCTTGCGGACCCCGTAGCCGAAGGCGGCGACCTTCACGAGCGGGCCGCCGAAGGTGGAGGCCACGGTGGAGGACAGGGCGGAGGCGTTGGACGTGACCTCCTGGACGTCGCTCGCGATGGCGTCGACCCGGTCGAGCTGGGTGCGCGCGGAGCGGACGGTGGTGGAGGCGTCGGCGAGCAGGGGGACGGCCTGCTCGGTCACGTCGGCCACCAGTTTGGTGGTCGCCTTGAGCACCTGCGCCAGCCTCGCCAGCGCCACGGCGAGGAAGGAGACGAGGATGGCCCAGAAGACGGCCACGAGGATTCCGGCCACCTCTCCACCGGACACGTTGCACCGCTCTCTGCATGTTGATCGCTACGTCGAAAAGTCGTCCTCCGACCCTATCGCGCCGCAGATCCGCCGCCGTACCGGAATACCGGGTCGGCAGGGCCGGGCACGGGGCGGCGGGGGGCCGGCAAGCAGGAAGCCCGCCGGCTCCCCCGAGGGGGAGCCGGCGGGCTGACCGGCTGTGAGCCTTCCGTCCGCTGGATCAGCGGGCGTAGTACTCGACGACGAGCTGCTCGTCGCAGATGACCGGGATCTCCTTGCGGTTCGGGTCGCGGTCCAGGCGGAAGGCCAGGGCCTTCAGGTTGACCTGCAGGTAGCGCGGGGTCTCGCCCTCACCTGCGTAGCCGCCCTCGCGGGCGATCTGGAACGGGACCTTCTCGCGGCTGCGCTCGCGCACGGTGATGACGTCGTCCGGGCGGACACGGAACGACGGCTTGTCGACCTTGGCGCCGTTGACCTCGATGTGGCCGTGGACGACCATCTGGCGGGCCTGGTAGATGGTGCGGGCGATGCCCGAACGCAGGACCAGGGCGTCGAGGCGACGCTCGAGCTCGACGACCAGCGCCTCGCCCGTCTTGCCCTCGGCCTTCTTGGCGCGGTCGTAGGCGCGGGCCATCTGGCGCTCGGAGATGTCGTACTGGGCGCGCAGACGCTGCTTCTCGAGCAGGCGGACCTTGTAGTCCGAGTTCTGCTTGCGGCCACGGCCGTGCTCGCCCGGCGGGTAGGGGCGGGCCTCGAAGTACTTGACGGCCTTCGGCGTCAGGGCGATGCCGAGAGCACGCGACTTCTTGACCTTGGGTCGCTTCTGGTTCACGGGGAACCTACCTCCATGTAAGTTAGGTGAGGCTTACCTTATCGAGGAGGACGTAATGTCTCGACCGCATGGGATCCCCCTGCCCAGAGCGCATCGGAGTTCGGATTCCCATCAACCGGAATCCGCTTTCGACGACGATGAACAAGGTCAGCCGCGTCCCAGGGAAGGCGTTCGGCAGCTCACCGGAGCCGAACGCGTACGAACCCTCGTAGAGTCCAACGCCTCAGTATCCCTCACGCTGCCGGGTGCTCACGACCAGGGAGAGTGGTGGACAGGGGTGCCGGCCGCGCGGACCGCCACCCCGGACGGGGACGTGCTTCTCCTGGTACCAGGGGAATCCGCGGCTGCCAGGGCAGCCGCTCACGCCCAGGACGACGACCTCACCGCCGTGATCGAGATCACGGACGTGGCGCCGGTGTCCGTGCCCCATCGTATCCGAGGCCGCGCCTGGCTCGCCGGGTGGCTGACGCGGGTCCCCGCGGCCGAGCGTGCCGCCTGCGCCGCCCTCCTCGCCGAGCGCCGGCCCGTCGGCGGACTCCTCGGCCTGGACTCCCGCCCCGGATGGGTGCTGCTGCGCCTGGAGGTCGGCGAGGTCTCCGTCGACGACCTGTGGGGCGCCGAGCACGTCGACCCCGACGACCTCGCCGCAGCCGAGCCCGACCCCCTCCTGGACCACGAGACCGAACTCCTCCAGCACCTCGCCGCCGCCCACCGCGACCGCGTCGCCGACCTCGGCTCCCTGCTGGGCCCCCGCCGGGACGGCGCCCTCACCGCCGTCCCGCTGGCCCTGGACCGCCTCGGCCTGCGCGTCCGCTTCAGCCGCCCCGGCGCCGCGGCGTCCTCCTCCTTCGACGCCCGCTTCGACTTCCCCGACCCCGTGCGCGACGTGTGCGGACTGCGCCGCGCGATGCACCACCTCTTCGCCGCGGCCGGCCGCTAGGTACTCCCCCGCCGGTGATCCGGCGGCCGGTCAGGCGCCGCCCGCGCCGCGGAGCCGCTCGCGGACCTTCTCCACCACGTCCGCGTAGCGCGCCTCGGCGCCGTACCGCGTCGGCTCGTAGTACCGCTTGCCGTGGACCGCGTCCGGCGCGTACTGCTGCGCCGCGATCGCCCCCGGCACGTCGTGCGGGTACACGTACCCCACCGCGTGCCCGAGCTTCGCCGCCCCCTTGTAGTGCCCGTCCCGCAGGTGCGACGGCACCGCCCCCGCCAGGCCCGCCCGCACGTCCGCGAGGGCCGCGCCGATCGCCGTCGTCGCCGTGTTCGACTTCGGGGCCAGTGCCAGCGCGATCGTCGCGTGGGACAGGGTCAGCGCCGCCTCCGGGAAGCCGATCATCGCCACCGCCTGCGCCGCGGCCACCGCCAGCGGCAGCGCGTTCGGATCCGCCAGCCCGATGTCCTCGCTCGCCGAGATCATCAGGCGGCGCGCGATGAACCGCGGGTCCTCCCCCGCCTCGATCATCCGCGCCAGGTAGTGCAGGGCCGCGTCCACGTCGGAGCCGCGGATCGACTTGATCAGGGCGCTCGCCACGTCGTAGTGCTGGTCGCCGTCCCGGTCGTACTTCACGGCCGCCCGGTCGACGGTCTCCTCGACCGTCCCGAGCGTGATCTCGTCCTCGCCCTTGGCGAGGGCCGCCCCCGCGGCCGCCTCCAGCGCCGTCAGCGCCCGCCGGGCGTCCCCGCCCGCGATCCGCAGCAGGTGCGCCTCGGCGTCCTCCGGCAGCGACACCGCCCCGCCGAGCCCCCGCTCCTCGTCCAGGGCCCGGTGCAGCAGCCCGCTCAGGTCCGCGTCGGACAGCGGCTCCAGCGTCAGCAGCAGCGAGCGCGACAGCAGCGGGGAGATCACCGAGAAGTACGGGTTCTCCGTCGTCGCCGCGATCAGGGTCACCCAGCGGTTCTCGACGGCCGGGAGCAGCGAGTCCTGCTGCGCCTTGCTGAAGCGGTGGATCTCGTCGAGGAAGAGGACGGTCTCCTTGCCGTAGCCGCCCGCGGCGCGCCGGGCGCCCTCGATGACGGCCCGGACCTCCTTGACCCCGGCGGTGATCGCGGACAGCTCCACGAAGCGCTTCTGCGTCGCCTGGCTCACCACGTACGCCAGGGTCGTCTTGCCGGTGCCGGGCGGGCCCCACAGGATCACCGACGAGGAACCGGCCGGGCCGCCCGCACCCTCGCCGACCAGCCGCCGCAGCGGCGAGCCCGGCCTCAGCAGGTGCTGCTGCCCGACGACCTCGTCCAGGTTGCGCGGGCGCATCCGGACGGCGAGCGGGGAGCTCGCCGGGTCCTTCTCCGCACGGTCTTCGGCTGCGGCGGTGAACAGGTCTGGTTCCACACGGGAAGCCTATGCGCTCCCGCCGACAGCCCGGGCGGCCTCAGGAGGTCCAGAACTCCCACCAGCGGGTCAGGATCAGCATGCCGATGATCCCGATGTGCAGTACCGGCAGGACCCAGGTGAACTCGTCGAGGAAGTTCCGCAGCCAGGCCGGCGCGGGCAGCAGCCCCTCGCGGACGTTGTGCGCGGTGACGTACCAGAACATCAGGATGGTGGCGACCCAGGCCAGGCAGCACCACAGGCAGAGGGCGCTGATGTTGTACAGCGACTGGTACGTCAGCCAGGCGCAGAAGACGACGCCGAAGAGGGTGCCCGCGTTGAACGTGAGCCAGTACCAGGGGCGGAAGCGGGCGCCGGCCAGGACGCTCATGCCGACGCAGATCACGATGCCGTAGGCGACGAGGCCGAGCATCGGGTTCGGGAAGCCGAAGACCGCCGCCTGCTCGCTCTTCATGATGTTGCCGCAGGAGACGATGGGGTTCAGGCTGCACCCGGGCGTGAAGTTCGGGTCCTCCAGCAGCTTGAACTTGTCGATCGTGATCACCCAGGCCGCCAGCAGCCCGGCCGCGCCGGTGATCACCAGCAGCCAGGCCAGGGCCCTGCTCGCGCCGACGGTCCGCACGGTCGTGTCGCCTGTAGTCGTCGTCATGCGCTGCATTCTGCCGCACGGTCCTGTGCGGCCTTCCGGGCGGTAACCGCGTGCGGCCACCGCTCGTTGTCCGGTCAGCTGGTCCCCGACGGTGCGGGGATGATCCGGAGATGTACGCCTTCGAGACGAACGGCGGCGCCTGCTCCCCGCACTCGCGGGGTTCGAGGCCGGACGGTATCCGCCGCCCGGCCTCGACACATCACGCGAGCTTCGCGCGCACGCTCTCGACCAGGGCGTCCAGCGGCACGGCCGTCTGCTCGCCGGACTCCATGTCCTTGAGCTGGACGACGCCTTCGGCGAGGTCGCGGTCCCCCGCGACGACGGCGAAGCGGGCGCCCGAGCGGTTGGCGTCCTTCATGGCCCCCTTGAGGCCCTTGCCGCCGTACGACATGTCCGCGGACACACCGGCCCGGCGCAGCTCGGTGACCAGCCCGAAGACGGTCGGCTTCGCGTCGCCCAGCGCGACGGCGAAGACGTCGGTGGTCCGGGCGATGTCCAGCTCGACGCCCTCGGCCTCCAGGGCCAGGACGGTGCGGTCGACGCCGAGCGCCCAGCCCACCGACGGCAGCGCCGGACCGCCGATCATCTCGGACAGGCCGTCATAGCGGCCGCCGCCGCCGACCGCGGACTGCGAGCCCAGGCCGCCGTGGACGAACTCGAAGGTGGTGCGGGTGTAGTAGTCCAGTCCGCGGACCAGCTTCGGGTCGTCCTCGAAGACGACGCCCGCCGCGGTGACCAGCGCGCGCACCTCCTCGTGGTACGCCTTGCAGCCGTCGCAGAGGTAGTCGCGCAGCAGCGGGGCGTCGGCGAGCTGCTTCTGGACCTCGGGCCGCTTGTCGTCGAGGACCCGCAGCGGGTTGATCTCGGCGCGGCGCAGGGTCTCCTCGTCCAGGTCGAGCCCGCGCAGGAAGGCCTGGAGGGTCTCCCGGTAGGCGGGACGGCACTCCTTGTCGCCCAGGGAGTTCAGCAGGATCCGGAAGTTCTTCAGCCCCAGCGAGCGGTAGGCCCGGTCGGCCAGGATGATCAGCTCGGCGTCCAGGGCGGGATCCTCGGCTCCGATCGCCTCGGCGCCGACCTGCGAGAAGTGGCGGTAGCGGCCGGCCTGGGCGCGCTCGTACCGGTAGTACGAGCCGGAGTAGTAGAGCTTGACCGGCAGGTTCCCCTGCTTGTGCAGGTTGGCCTCCAGGGCGGCGCGCAGCACGGACGCGGTGCCCTCGGGGCGCAGGGCGAGCTTGTCGCCCCCGCGGGTCGTGAGGGTGTACATCTCCTTGGACACGATGTCCGTGGACTCGCCGACGCCGCGGGAGAACAGCTCGACGTTCTCGAAGCCCGGGGTCTCCACGTATCCGTAGCCGGAGTTGCGCAGGGGCGCGGCGATGGCCTCGCGGACCGCCAGGAACTTGGCCGAGCGGGGCGGGATCAGGTCGTACGTGCCCTTGGGGGCCTTGAAGGTGCTCACGAAAGTCTCGTCACATTCCTCGTCGTGGAGCGGCCGTGGGGTCCGCTGCCAGGCCGGCGGCTACCTCCCGCAGGTACGGGTTGGTCGCGCGCTCGCGGCCGATGGTGGTCTGGGGACCGTGGCCGGACAGCACCACGGTCGAGTCGTCGAGCGGCAGGCACACGCGGGCCAGCGACTCGAGCATCTCGGCGTGGGAGCCGCCGGGCAGGTCGGTGCGTCCGATGGAGCCGGCGAAGAGGAGGTCGCCCGAGAAGAACACCGGCGGGATGTCCGCCTGCTCGGGCATCCGGAAGGTCACCGACCCCTTGGTATGGCCGGGCGCGTGCGCCACCGTGAAGTCGAGGCCGGCGAGCTTCAGGCCGGCGCCGTCGGCGAGCTCGCGGACGTCGTCCGGCTCGCCGATGGTCAGCTCGCCCATGAGCGGCATCCCGATGGAGCGGCCGAGGGCCTTCTCCGGGTCGCTCATCATGTAGCGGTCCTCGGGGTGGATCCAGGCCGGCACGTCGTGCGCTCCGCACACCGGGACGACGGAGGCCACGTGGTCGATGTGGCCGTGGGTGAGGACGACGGCCACGGGCTTGAGCCGGTGCTTGCGGAGGGTCTCCTCGACGCCCTGGGCCGCCTGGTGGCCCGGGTCGATGATCACGCACTCCTCGCCTGCGGCGGGGGCGACCACGTAGCAGTTGGTCCCCCAGGCCCCGGCGGGGAACCCGGCAATCAGCACGTTCGTCCTCATTCTTCGTCCGGCGGGAGCTGCAGCTGCGGTGGTTGTCCGCCAATGCTGCTGCTCAGAGCCTACCGGCGCGGCTCGTTCCACAGCGAACCCATATACGGTACGGCCATACCGTGCCCGGACAGCGGTACCAGACACGCACAAGGAGACGACCCGGTGGTCACGAGCGATCAGCGGCGGCGACAGCTCGCCAGGGAGAAGTTCGAGCGTCAGCAGAAGCGGCGCGCCGAGGCCCGGCGCAAGGCGCGGCAGCGGGCGGTCATCGCCGGCGCGGCGGCGGCCGTGGTGGCCGCGACGCTGGTCGGCCTGGTGGTGGGCGGGGTGTTCGACTCCGGCAAGAAGGGCAGTGCCGCCGACCCGGCGGCGGACCCGTCGGCGTCGGCGAGCCCGAAGGCCTCCCCGGCGCCCGCGATGGCGATCGACCAGAAGGCCAAGTACACCTTCGCGTTGAAGACGAGCGCGGGTGAGATCAAGGTCGAGATGGACGCGGCCAAGACTCCGGAGACCGTCAACTCGTTCAAGGCGCTGGCGGACAAGGGCTTCTTCGACAACACGAAGTGCCACCGCCTGACCACGTCCGGGATCTACGTGCTCCAGTGCGGCGACCCGGAGGGCACCGGCATGGGCGGCCCGGGCTACACGATCGCGGACGAGAACCTGGACGCGCTGGGCAAGCCGAACGAGCAGGGCCAGGTGGTCTACCCGGCGGGCACGGTGGCGATGGCGAACACCGGCCGGCCGAACAGCGGCGGCAGCCAGTTCTTCCTGGTCTACAAGGACAGCCCGCTGGCGCCGTCGTACACCCCGTTCGGCAGGATCGACGCGGGGGGCATGAAGGCGCTGGAGGGGGTCGCGAAGGCGGGCACCGCCGACGGCGGCCAGGACGGGGCCCCGAAGACCCCCGTGACCATCGAGAAGGGCACCGTCACGCAGAACTGACGGGGGCGGTGGCGCCGCGTCCGGCCGGCCCCGCGCCCGTGCGGCGACATTGCGTCGTGCGGGATGCGGACAGCCGGCCCGGCGGTCGCCTATGTTGGCGTTGTGCAGGGCGGGTGCTGCCCGCCCGAGGAAACTGTGGACGATGCCCAGGGGGTCACCCCCTTTGCAGGCATCAGGTGGAGGAGGCGCTGTGAGCAGCGACCCGTGGGGCCGCGTCGACGAGACGGGCACCGTGTACGTGCGTACTGCCGAGGGGGAGAAGGTCGTCGGCTCGTGGCAGGCGGGCACCCCCGAGGAGGCCCTGGCCTACTTCGAGCGCAAGTACGAGGGCCTGGTGGTCGAGATCGGCCTCCTCGAGCGGCGGGTGCGGACCACCGATCTGTCCGCCAAGGACGCGCAGACGGCGATCGACCACCTGCGCACGCAGGTGGACGAGCACCACGCCGTCGGCGACCTTGACGCGCTGCGCGTGCGGCTGGACAAGCTGGTCGCGACGGTCGAGGCGCGGCGCGAGGAGCGCCGGGCGCAGAAGGCCCGGCAGGCGGACGAGGCCCGCACGGCCAAGGAGGCCCTGGTGGCCGAGGCCGAGGAGCTGGCGCAGAGCGACCAGTGGCGCTCGGCGGGCGAGCGGCTGCGCGCGCTGGTGGACACGTGGAAGGGCCTGCCGCGGCTGGACCGCAAATCGGACGACGAGCTGTGGCACCGCTTCTCGCACGCCCGCTCCGCCTTCTCCAAGCGCCGCAAGGCGCACTTCGCCGCACTGGACGCGCAGCGCGAGGACGCCCGCAAGGTGAAGGAGAAGCTGGTCGCCGAGGCGGAGGCGCTGTCGGGGTCGACGGACTGGGGTCCGACGGCCGCGCGCTACCGCGAGCTGATGGCCGACTGGAAGGCGGCGGGCCGGGCGCAGCGCGAGGCCGAGGACGACCTGTGGAACCGTTTCCGCGGTGCGCAGGACGTGTTTTTCGCGGCGCGCAGCGAGGTGTTCGCCGAGCGCGACGCCGAGCAGGTGGAGAACCTCAAGCTGAAGGAGGAGCTGGCCGAGGAGGCCGAGAAGCTCGTCCCGGTGGCGGACCTGAAGGCGGCCCGGGCCGCGTTCCGGTCGATCAACGAGCGCTGGGAGGCCGTCGGCCACGTGCCGCGGGACGCCCGGGCCAAGGTCGAGGGCCGCATGCACGCCGTCGAGCGGGCGATCCAGGAGGCCGAGGAGGGCGAGTGGCGCCGGACGAACCCGGAGGCGCGGGCCCGTGCGGCCGGCCTGACGGGCCAGCTCCAGGCGGCGGTCGACAAGCTGCGCGCGGAGATCGACGCGGCGCGTGCGGCGGGCAACAACGCGAAGGCCGACAAGCTGGCGCGTGAGCTGGAGGGCCGCCAGGCCCTGCTGGACCAGGCGCTGAAGGGCCTGGAGGAGTTCGGCGGCTGAGGCGGACGACCCCGGCAGCAGCGGGAGGGCCCCGGTACGCGGTGCGTACCGGGGCCCTCCCGTGTTCGGAGCGGCCCCGTACCGGCGGTTGCCCCCGCCGGCAGGGGCTGCGCGCCTAGGGCCTGCGGGCCGAGGTGACGCGGTAGACGTCGTAGACGCCCTCGACGCCGCGCACGGCCTTCAGGACGTGTCCCAGGTGCTTCGGGTCGCCCATCTCGAAGGTGAACCGGGAGGTGGCCACCCGGTCGCGGGAGGTCTGGACGGCGGCGGAGAGGATGTTCACGTGCTGGTCCGACAGGACCCTGGTGACGTCCGAGAGCAGCCGGGAGCGGTCCAGGGCCTCGACCTGGATGGCGACGAGGAAGACCGAGGACTGGGTGGGCGCCCACTCGACTTCGAGGATCCGCTCGGGCTGCTGGGAGAGCGAGTCGACGTTGACGCAGTCCGCGCGGTGAACCGATACGCCACTGCCGCGGGTGACGAACCCGATGATCGGGTCGCCGGGGACGGGCGTGCAGCAGCGGGCGAGCTTGACCCACACGTCGTCGACGCCCTTGACGACCACGCCCGGGTCGGCGCTGCCGCGCCGCTTGGTGCGGGCGCGGGACGGCGGGACGCTCTCCTCGATGTCCTCGTTGGCGGCCTCCTCGCCGCCGAGCGCCTGGACGAGCTTCTGGACGACGCCCTGCGCGGCCACGTGGCCCTCGCCGATCGCGGCGTAGAGGGAGGAGATGTCGGGGTAGCGCATCTCGTGCGCGAGGGTGACGAGGGAGTCGCCGGTCAGGATGCGCTGGATCGGCAGGTTCTGCTTGCGCATGGCCCGCGCGATGGCGTCCTTGCCGTGCTCGATGGCCTCGTCGCGGCGCTCCTTGGAGAACCAGGCGCGGATCTTGTTGCGGGCCCGCGGGGACTTGACGAAGCCGAGCCAGTCGCGGGACGGGCCGGCGCCTTCGGCCTTGGAGGTGAAGACCTCGACGAGGTCGCCGTTGTCGAGGGTGGACTCCAGGGGGACGAGGCGGCCGTTGACGCGGGCGCCTATGGTCCGGTGGCCGACCTCGGTGTGCACGGCGTACGCGAAGTCGACGGGGGTGGCCCCGGCGGGCAGGGCGATGACGTCGCCCTTCGGGGTGAAGACGAAGACCTCGTTGCGGGAGAGGTCGAAGCGGAGCGAGTCGAGGAACTCGCCGGGGTCCTCGGTCTCCTTCTGCCAGTCGAGGAGCTGGCGCAGCCAGGCCATGTCGTTGACGGTGTCCTGTCCGGCGCTGCCCTTGGCGGCCTGCGGGACGTCCGTGCGGATCTTGGAGGCTCCGGCGACGGTCTGCTGCTTGTACTTCCAGTGCGCGGCGATGCCGTACTCGGCGCGGCGGTGCATGTCGAAGGTGCGGATCTGCAGTTCGACGGGCTTGCCGCCCGGGCCGATGACCGTCGTGTGGAGCGACTGGTACATGTTGAACTTGGGCATCGCGATGTAGTCCTTGAACCGCCCCGGAACCGGGTTCCAGCGGGCGTGGACGGTGCCCAGTGCCGCGTAGCAGTCGCGGACGGTGTCGACGAGGACGCGGATGCCGACGAGGTCGTAGATCTCCGCGAAGTCGCGGCCGCGGACGATCATCTTCTGGTAGACGCTGTAGTAGTGCTTGGGGCGGCCGGTGACGGTGGCCTTGATGCGCGCCGCTCTGAGGTCGGTCTGGACCTCGTCGATGACGACGGCGAGGTACTCGTCCCGCTTCGGGGCGCGCTCGGCGACCAGCCGGACGATCTCGTCGTACATCTTGGGGTAGAGGATCGCGAAGGAGAGGTCCTCCAGCTCCCACTTGATCGTGTTCATGCCCAGGCGGTGGGCGAGCGGGGCGTAGATCTCCAGGGTCTCGCGGGCCTTCTTCTCCTGCTTCTCCCGCTTGAGGTAGCGCATGGTGCGCATGTTGTGCAGGCGGTCGGCGAGCTTGATGACGAGGACGCGCGGGTCCTTCGCCATGGCGACGACCATCTTGCGGACGGTCTCGGCCTGTGCGGCCTCGCCGAACTTGACCCGGTCCAGCTTGGTGACGCCGTCGACGAGGAGGGCGACGGCGTCGCCGAAGTCCCGCCGCAGGTCCTCCAGCCCATAGTCGGTGTCCTCGACGGTGTCGTGGAGCAGGCCGGCCATCAGGGTGGCCGGGTCCATGCCGAGCTCGGCGAGGATCGTGGTGACCGCGAGCGGGTGGGTGATGTACGGGTCGCCGCTCTTGCGCTTCTGGCCGCGGTGCCAGCGCTCGGCGACCTGGTACGCCTGCTCGATCTGCCGCAGCGTGGCCGTCTCGATCTTCGGGTCGTTGCCGCGGACGATGCGCAGGAGGGGTTCCAGCACCGGGTTGTACGGGTTGGAACGCTGGACGCCGAGGCGGGCGAGCCGGGCCCGGACGCGGTTGGACGACCCTGCGGACTTCGCCGGCGCCGCGGCACGGTCGGCCTGCGGGTCGGGCTGCGCGGCGGAGAGTGGCTGGACCTCGTCTGGCAAGAGCGCTCCTCTGGGCGTCCCCCCGGGCGGAGTCCGGGGGAGGATCCGGTGCCCCGGTCAGGTCCGGATAACCAATGGTAGCGAGGGTTCCGCCGGCCCGTTCCCCGGCCCTTGCGGCAGGCGCCCGGCCCGGGGCGGAGCGGCCCGGAAAAGGCGGAGCGGCGGGTTCCCCGGCACGGCCCGGGGAACCCGCCGCTCGGCGGACTCGGTGCGTCCTGCGCGCCCGTCAGACGGTGATCAGCGCGTCCAGCGGTGCGCCCGCCAGGCCCTGCGCCAGCCGGGCGCGGCCGGGCAGGAAGGACAGCTCCATGAGCACCGCCACACCGGCGACGTCGGCGCCGGCCCGTCGGATCAGCGTCAGCGAGGCCTCGGCGGTGCCGCCGGTGGCCAGGACGTCGTCGATGACCATGACCCGGTCGCCGGGCCTCAGGTCCTCGGCGTGCACCTCGATCTCCGCGGTGCCGTACTCCAGCTCGTAGGCCTGCGCCAGGGTCGCGCCCGGCAGCTTGCCCGCCTTGCGGACCGGGACGAAGCCGACGCCGGCCTGGACGGCGACGGGGGCCGCGAGGATGAAGCCGCGCGCCTCCAGGCCGACGATCTTCGTGGCGCCGTAGCGGGCGGCGAGGCCCGCGAGGGTGTCCGTCAGCGCGGCGAACGCCTGCGGGTCGGCCAGCAGCGGCGTGATGTCCTTGAACACCACGCCCGGCTTCGGGTAGTCCGGGATGTCCTTGATCCGGGCGAGCAGCAGCTCGCGGACCTCGGGGGCCGCCGGGCTCACCGGCGCCGCTCCGCCCGGCCCTGCGCCACGATCTGCGGCGCCTCGTCGGAGCCGTACGACGCCTCGTCCTCGGCGGACCCGCCCTTGGCCGCGCCCGCGGCCCGCTTGGCGAGGACCCGCTTGCGCAGCGCCTTGATCGCCGGCTCGCGCTCCTTGAGGTCGACGACCAGCGGGGTCGCGATGAAGATCGAGGAGTACGCGCCGGCCGCGAGGCCGACGAACAGCGAGAGCGAGATGTCGTTGAGCATGCCGGCGCCCAGGAAGCCGCCGCCGATGAACAGCAGGCCGGCGACCGGCAGCAGCGCGACGACCGTGGTGTTGATGGAGCGCACCAGGGTGCCGTTGATGCTGCGGTTGGCGACTTCGGCGTAGGTGTAGCGGGTCTGCTTCGTGATGTCCTTCGAGCTCTCCTTCAGGCCGTCGAAGACGACGACGGTGTCGTAGAGGGAGTAGCCGAGGATGGTCAGCAGACCGATCACCGTGCCGGGGGTGACCTCGAAACCGACGAGCGCGTAGATGCCGACGGTGATGGTGAGGTCGTGGATCAGGGCGATCAGCGCGGCGACCGCCATCCGCCACTCGAAGGCGATGGCGAGGTAGATCACCACGAGGATCATGAAGACGCCGAGGCCGGTCCAGGCCTTGTTCGCGATCTGCTCGCCCCAGCTCGGGCCGACCAGGTCCGCGTTGATGTCCTGCTCCGGCATCTTCAGGCCGGTCGCCAGTTCCTTCTTGACGTCGGCCGCGGATTCGGTGTCCAGGCTCGCGATCTGGATGCGCAGCGTGCCGTTGCCGAGCTTCTGCACGATCGCCTCGTGGCCGGAGGCCTCCTTGGCGAGCTCGCGGGCCTTGGTGTCGGAGACGGTGGTCTTGCCGGTCGTGAAGACGGCACCGCCCTTGAACTCGATGCCCATGTTGAGGCCCTGGACGGCCAGGGCCACGATCGCCGTGATGGTGATCAGGATGGAAACGCCGTACCAGACGAAGCGCTTGCCGACGAAGTCGTACCCGACCTCGCCGCGGTACAGCCTGGCGCCGAGATCTCCCAGCTTCGACATCTCTCACGCCTCCTTTGCGTCGACGGGAGCGGTGACGGGGCCGGTGCGGCGGGACCGGCGCAGCGGCGGCTTGGCGCCGAGCCGCTTCGGGTCGAGTCCGGACCAGGGGTGACCGCTGGAGAAGAACTTCGTACGGGCCAGCAGCGTCATGATCGGCTTGGTGAAGAGGAACACCACGACCACGTCGAGCAGGGTGGTGAGGCCGAGCGTGAAGGCGAAGCCCTGCACCTTGCCGACGGTGACGACGAACAGCACCGCGGCGGCGAGGAACGACACGAAGTCGGACACCAGGATGGTGCGCCGGGCGCGCGGCCAGGCCCGCTCCACGGCGGGGCGCAGGGTGCGGCCCTCGCGGATCTCGTCGCGGATGCGCTCGAAGTACACGATGAACGAGTCCGCGGTGATGCCGATCGCGACGATGGCACCGCAGACGGCGGGCAGGTTCAGCGCGAAGCCGATCGCCTTCCCGAGCAGCGCCATGAGCGTGTACGTGAGGATCGCGGAGACCAGAAGGCTGACGATCGCGATCAGGGACAGGCCCCGGTAGTACACGAGCAGGTAGACGACCACGAGGAACAGGCCGATGGCGCCGGCGATGAGGCCGGCCTTCAGCTGCTCGCCGCCGAGCGCGGCGGTGACGGTGGTGACGCTGTCCTCCTGGAAGGACAGCGGGAGGGCGCCGTAGGAGAGCATGTTGCCCAGGTCCTGCGCGGACTGCTGGGTGAAGCCGCCGGAGATCTCGGCGTTGCCGCCGGTCAGCGCCTGGCTGACGGACGGGTCGGAGATGACCTGGCCGTCGAGCACGATCGCGAACTGGTTCTGCGGGGGCTGCTTGGTGGCGAGCTCACCGGTGATCTTGGCGAACTTGTCGGCGCCCTTGTCGGTGAACTCCATCGTGACGATCCACATGCCGCGCTGCGGGTCGACGACGCCCTTGGCGTCCTTGACGTCCGTACCGGCGACACCGGCCGGGCCGAGGATCCACTTGCCCCAGGCGTCGCCGCGCTGGCCGCAGGCCACCGTCGGCTCCTCGGGCTTGGCCTCCTTGCCGGCGGTGGCGCGCTGCGCCTCGTCGGTGCAGTCCAGTGCGGCGAACTTGGCCTGGAGGCCCGCCACGGCCGCGTCCGCGGGAGCCGGGGTCGGGGCGGGGGACGGGGCGGCCTTGTTGTCGTCTGCCTTCTTCGACTCGCTCGCCGAGGGCGAGGGAGAGGCCGTGGCGGCGGGGGCCTTGAGGGCCTCGCTGAGCGCACGGCCCTGGGAAGTGGCGCTGGACGACGGCGTGGCCGACGCGCTGGGCTTGGAGCTGCCCTCGGCCTTGGGGGCGCCGGAGGGGCTGGCGGACGGGCTCGGCGCGGTCTCGGGCGCGGCCGGGGCGCCGTCGGCGAACGCCAGGACCGGTCGGAAGTAGAGCTGGGCGGTGGTGCCGACCTGCTCGCGGGCCTGCTTCTCGTTCGTCCCCTTGGGGATGTTCACGATGATGTGGTCGCGGCCCTGGGTCTGGACCTCGGCCTCCGAGACGCCGAGACCGTTGACGCGGCGCTCGATGATGCCGACCGCCGTGTTCATGTTGGTCTCGTTGATCGCGTCCGGCTTGCCCGGCTCGCTCTTGGCCTTGAGCGTGATGCTCGTGCCGCCCGCGAGGTCGATGCCGAGCCGGGGCGTCGTCTGCTTCGTGAGGAACATCCCCGCGGTGAGCGCCACCATCGCGATCAGGATGACCGCCAGGGCGCGCCCCGGCCTCCCCTGCGCCCCCGTGGGCCGCCGGCCCTTCTTCGGTGCTGCCACCTTGTCGTATCTCCCTGTCCAACCGTCCCGCGCCGGGTCAGCGCGCGGACGGCCACGAAATGTGTGGTGGGGACCCCTGCCCCCCGCAGAAGTGTCACAAGCGGGACCGCGCGGCCGCCGGTCGGGCGGTCCCGCGGTCCCGGCCGCGCGTTACTTCGCGCCGCCCTCGCCGTCGCCCTTGCCGTCGGCGTCCTTCTTGCCCAGGTCGAGCTTGGGCTCCTCGGCCGCGTCCTGCTTCGCAGGGCCGGTCTCCGGGGCCTCGGCCCCGTCCCGGGTCAGGGACGAGATGTCGTCGGGGACGACGGGCGAGTCCGCGTCGGCCGGGGCCGCGGTGCCGTGGACGATGCGGTTGTACTCGTCGTCCTCCAGAACCGCCGCGATGGCCATCTTCGCGTAGATCGCGTGGACGCCGGGGGCCACCTCGAGGGTGACGGTGTCGTCGCCGAGCTCCTTGACCGTGGCGTACATGCCGCCGATGGTGCGGATGCCGGTGCCGGGCGTCATGGTGTCGCGCATCTGCGCGGCCTGCTGCTGCTTCTTCTTCGCGGAGCGCGTCATCAGGAACATCGCCCCGATGAGCACAATGAACGGGAGGAGGGTCACGAGATTCACGGGACGGAGATCCTTCGCACGACCGCTCGGGAGACGGCCTTTTTCTACGGGGGGTGGGCACGCCGACCCGAAGGGTCGGCATCGGCGGAGTCTAGGCGAGTCCGCACCGATGGAACAACGCCCAGCATGGCACCGCAGTTCCCGGCCGGGCCAACCTCCGCGCCGTCACACTCCGAACAGGCCCTGCTGCCCGCCCGATCCGGTCCCGCCGTGCTGCGGCGGGACAAGTCCCAGGTGAGCCCATGCGGCGGGGGTCGCGACCCGGCCGCGGGGAGTGCGGGCGAGGAGGCCCTCGCGGACGAGGAACGGCTCGGCGACCTCCTCGACGGTCTCGCGCTCCTCGCCGACGGCGACGGCGAGGGTGGACAGCCCGACGGGCCCCCCGCCGAACAGCTTCAGCAGGGCCTCCAGCACGGCCCGGTCCAGCCGGTCCAGGCCCCGCCCGTCGACCTCGTACACCTGCAGGGCGGTGGCGGCCACCTCGCGGGTGATCACGCCGTCCGCCCTGACCTGGGCGTAGTCGCGTACGCGGCGCAGCAGGCGGTTCGCGATGCGGGGGGTGCCGCGGGAGCGGCCGGCGATCTCGGCGGCGCCGGCCGGGTCGATCTCGACGTCGAGGAGTGAGGCGGAGCGGCGGATGACCCTTTCGAGTTCCTCGGGAGCGTAGAACTCCATGTGCCCGGTGAAGCCGAAGCGGTCCCGCAGCGGCGGCGGGAGGAGGCCGGCCCGGGTGGTCGCCCCGACGAGGGTGAAGGGGGGCAGTTCCAGGGGGATCGCGGTGGCGCCGGGGCCCTTGCCGACGATGACGTCGACGCGGAAGTCCTCCATGGCCATGTAGAGCATCTCCTCGGCGGGCCGGGACATGCGGTGGATCTCGTCGAGGAAGAGGACCTCGCCCTCCTGGAGGGAGGAGAGGATCGCGGCGAGGTCGCCTGCGTGCTGGATGGCCGGGCCGGAGGTGATGCGGATCGGGGCGCCCATCTCCGCTGCGATGATCATGGAGAGGGTGGTCTTGCCGAGGCCGGGGGCGCCCGAGAGCAGGACGTGGTCGGCGGTGGCCCCGCGCTGCCGGGCCGCCTTCAGGACGAGGTCCAGCTGCTGGCGGACCTTCTCCTGGCCGACGAACTCGCCGAGGTCCTTCGGCCGCAGGGCCGCCTCGACGGCGGTGTCCTCGCCGTCCGCCGCCGGCGCGACAATGCGGTCGGTGTCGTCGTCCCAGTTCACGGTGTCAGTCTGCCTTCTCGGTGCGTACGGGGGGCTGCGGCCGGTCAGCGGGCGCGGTTGAGGGACTGCAGGGCGGCGCGCAGCAGCTGCGGGACGGGCGCGGAGCCGTTCTCGGCGATGGCGGCCTCGGCCTGCGGGGTGACGGCGGCGACCGCCTCCTCGGCCTCGCGCGAGGCGTAGCCGAGCCCCATGAGCGCGGCGGAGAGCTGCTCGGTCCAGGGGGCGGGGCCGGCGGCGGCGCGCTGGGCGCCGACGAGGGCCCCGGTGCCGGCGGGGGCGCCGAGCTTGCCCTTGAGTTCGAGGAGCAGCTTCTGGGCGCCCTTCTTGCCGATGCCGGGGACGGCGGTGAGGGCCTTCTCGTCGCCGGTCTCGACCGCGCGGCGCAGCACGTCGGGGCTGTGGACGCCGAGCATGGCCTGGGCCAGGCGCGGCCCGACTCCGCTGGCGGTCTGGAGGAGTTCGAAGACCTGCCGCTCGTCGTCGTCGGCGAAGCCGTAGAGGGTGAGGGAGTCCTCGCGGACCACCAGGGAGGTGGCCAGCCGGGCGGGTTCCCCGATGCGCAGGCCGGCGATGGTGCCCGGGGTGCACTGCACGGCCATGCCCACTCCCCCGACCTCGACGACGGCGAGGGTGGGGGTGAGGGCGGCGACCGGGCCGCTGACGAAGGCGATCATCGGGTTCGGCCTTTCGGGGTGTGCAGGGCGACCGCCTGCTGGAGGCGGTTCTGGGCGGGGGCCCGCCAGATGTGGCAGATGGCGAGCGCGAGGGCGTCCGCCGCGTCGGCCGGCTTGGGCGGGGCGGCGAGCCGCAGCAGCCGGGTGACCATGGCGCCGACCTGGGCCTTGTCGGCCCGGCCGGAGCCGGTGACGGCGGCCTTCACCTCGCTGGGCGTGTGCAGGGCGACCGGTATGCCGCGGCGGGCCGCGCACAGCATGGCGACGGCGCTGGCCTGGGCGGTGCCCATGACCGTGCTGACGTTGTGCTGGCTGAAGACCCGCTCGACGGCGACGACTTCGGGCCGGTGCTCGTCGAGCCACTGCTCGATGCCGCGCTCGACGGCGACGAGCCGGTCCCCGAGCTCCGCATCGGCCGGGGTGCGGACGACGCCCACCCCGCGCATGGTCAGGGCCCGGCCGGCGACGCCTTCCACCACGCCGACGCCGCAGCGGGTCAGTCCCGGGTCCACACCGAGTACGCGCACCGCACCCCCCTCCTCGGATCCACCTGTCGGTGCAGGCTACCGGGTGGCGCCGACAACGCGGCGGGCCGACGGGGTGTGTCCCCGTCGGCCCGTCTGACCTGCGGTGGGAGGTGGACGCCGGTCAGGCGTCGACCTTCTCCATGACCTCGTCCGAGACGTCGAAGTTGGCGAAGACGTTCTGGACGTCGTCGCTGTCCTCCAGCGCGTCGATCAGCTTGAAGATCTTGCGCGCTCCCTCTTCGTCGAGCTCGACCTGCATGGTCGGGACGAAGCTGGAGTCGGCCGAGTCGTAGTCGATGCCCGCCTCCTGGAGCGCGGTGCGGACCGCGACCAGGTCGGTCGCCTCGCTGATGATCTCGAACGTCTCGCCGTTGTCGTTGACCTCTTCGGCACCGGCGTCGAGGACCGCGCCGAGGACGTCGTCCTCGCTCAGGTCGCCCTTGGGCAGGATGATGACGCCCTTGCGGTTGAACAGGTACGAGACCGAGCCCGGGTCGGCCATGGAGCCGCCGTTGCGGGTCATGGCGACGCGGACGTCGGAGGCGGCGCGGTTGCGGTTGTCGGTGAGGCACTCGATGAGCACCGCGACGCCGTTGGGGCCGTAGCCCTCGTACATGATCGTCTCGTAGTCCACGCCGCCGGCTTCGAGGCCGCCGCCGCGCTTGACCGCGGAGTCGATGTTCTTGTTCGGGACGGACTGCTTCTTGGCCTTCTGGATGGCGTCGAAGAGAGTCGGGTTGCCCTCGGGGTCGGCGCCGCCCATGCGGGCCGCGACCTCGATGTTCTTGATCAGCTTCGCGAAGAGCTTGCCGCGCTTGGCATCGATCACGGCCTTCTTGTGCTTCGTCGTAGCCCATTTAGAGTGGCCGGACATCCGCCTGTCTCCTTCGCGTAACCAATGGTGTTCGCTCCTGATCCTACCGGGAGCCGCTCACAGCCCCGTGCGCACCATGTCGACGAAGTAGGCGTGCACGCGGTCGTCTCCGGTCAGCTCCGGGTGGAACGACGTGGCCAGCACGTTGCCCTGGCGCACGGCGACCGTGTGGCCGTCGTACGTGGCCAGGACCTGCACCTCGGCGCCGACGGACTCGACCCAGGGGGCGCGGATGAAGACGCCCTCGACGGGTCCGCCGCCGATGCCGGCGAAGTCGATCGACGCCTCGAAGGACTCGTTCTGCCGGCCGAAGGCGTTGCGGCGGACGATCATGTCGATGCCGCCGAGCGTCTCCTGGTCCTCACGGCCGCCGAGCAGCTTGTCGGCGAGCATGATCATGCCTGCGCAGGTGCCGTACACGGGCATGCCGCCGCGGACGCGCTCGCGCAGCGGCTCCAGCATGCCGAAGAGGACGGCGAGCTTCGACATGGTCGTCGACTCGCCGCCGGGGATCACCAGGGCGTCGACCTCGGCGAGCTCCTCGGGGCGCCGGACCGGCCTGGCCACGGCGTCCGCCGCGGCCAGGGCGATCAGGTGCTCCCGTACGTCGCCCTGGAGGGCCAGGACACCGATGACGGGGGGGTTGTCCATGGTCGTGGTGCCTTACCAGCCGCGGTTGGCGTAGCGCTCGGCCTCGGGCAGGGTGTCGCAGTTGATGCCGACCATGGCCTCGCCCAGGTTGCGGGAGGCGTCCGCGATGACCTTCGGGTCGTCGAAGAAGGTGGTGGCCTTCACGATGGCGGCGGCGCGCTTGGCCGGGTCGCCCGACTTGAAGATGCCGGAGCCGACGAAGACGCCCTCGGCGCCGAGCTGGCGCATCAGGGCCGCGTCGGCCGGGGTGGCGACGCCGCCGGCGCTGAACAGCACCACGGGCAGCTTGCCGAGCTCGGCGACCTCCTTGACGAGCTCGTACGGGGCGCGCAGGTCCTTGGCGGCGGCGTACAGCTCGTTGTTGTCGAAGCCGCGCAGCTTGGCGATCTCGTTCTTGATCTGGCGCAGGTGGCGGACGGCCTCGACGACGTTGCCGGTGCCGGCCTCGCCCTTGGAGCGGATCATGGCCGCGCCCTCGGCGATGCGGCGCAGGGCCTCGCCCAGGTTGGTGGCACCGCAGACGAAGGGGGTGGTGAAGGCCCACTTGTCGGAGTGGTTGACCTCGTCGGCCGGGGTGAGGACCTCGGACTCGTCGATGTAGTCGACGCCGAGGGACTGCAGGACCTGCGCCTCGACGAAGTGGCCGATGCGGGACTTGGCCATGACCGGGATCGAGACCGCGCCGATGATCTCCTCGATCATGTTCGGGTCCGACATGCGGGCGACGCCGCCGTCCTTGCGGATGTCGGCGGGGACCCGCTCCAGCGCCATGACGGCGACGGCGCCGGCGTCCTCGGCGATCTTCGCCTGCTCGGCGTTGACCACGTCCATGATCACGCCGCCCTTGAGCTGCTCGGCCATGCCGCGCTTGACGCGCGCGGTGCCGGTCTCGGGGGTCTGCGGGGTGGAGGGAAGCGTGCTCACGGATGACCTCACTGGAAGGGGAAGACGGGTGCTGCGGTGGTGCTCGACCGAGCAAACCGTCCCCGGCCAGTCCACCGCAAGGGCCAATGAGGAGCCGGTGGCCCCTTTCGACTTGGCCATTGGGTACAAGTCTCCCGGGTGCGGCGGCGCTACGGCCGGTCGGCAAGATCCACCGGGGGCTCGTCGTCCATCTCGAACGCCAGCGGGAACGGCGCGTGCCCGGCCAACCGGAACCAGCGGACCTTGCGGTGCCGGCGCAGGGCCCGGGCCGCGCGTACGGCGTCGTTGTGGAAGCGGCGGGCCATCGGTACCCGGCGCACCGCCGCGGCCAGCTCCTCCGCGGCCGCCTCCCCGCCGGGCGCCTCACGCACCGCCTCGACCTGGGCGGCGTCGGCGAAGACCGCGCGCAGCGCCTGGCTGAGCTCGCTCTCGGCGACCTCGCGGTGCTCCTCGTCGGCCTGGCGGGCGGCGTGCGCCGCCTCGTACAGCACGATCGAGGAGGCCGGGTCGAGGGCGCCGGACGCCGCCACCTCGATGACGACGGAGGAGCGCCGCAGCAGCTGGGCGTCCAGCGCGGCGCGGGCGGCGTCCATGCGCGAGTGGAGCCGGTCCAGTCGTCCGGCGGTCCAGCTCAGGTAGACCCCGATGACGGCGAGGGCCAGGGCGGTCCAGACAAGGGTTTCGATCACGGCCCGCGACTCTACCGCCCGGGGCCCGGACGGCCCGGGGCCCGGGGGCCTCGGGCGGCCGCGGGCGTCAGGCGGAGGTGTCCCGGGTGAGGCCGAGGCGGGTGCGCAGCGGTGCCCGCTCGTCGGCGGCGACCGCGGAGGCGCCGTCCGTGACCGTCTCGTACACGGCGAGGATGTCCGCGCCGACCGTCGACCAGTCGAAGCGCCGCACGTGCGCGGAGCCGCGGGCGCTGAGCTCCGCCCGGCGCGCCGGGTCGCGCAGCAGGGCCACGGCGGCCGCGGCGAGCGCGCCCGCGTCCTCGTTCGCGAACAGCTCGCCGGCCGCGCCCTGGTCGAGGACCTGGGCGAAGGCGTCGAGGTCGGAGGCGAGGACGGCGGCGCCCGCCGACAGGGCCTCGACGAGGATGATGCCGAAGCTCTCGCCGCCGGTGTTGGGGGCGACGTACACGTCGACGCTGCGCAGCAGGCGGGCCTTGTCCTCGTCCGAGACCATGCCGAGGAACTCGACGCGGGAGCGGAGGTCCGGCGGCAGGGAGGCGACGGCCTCCTCCTCGTCGCCGCGGCCGGCCACGAGCAGCCGGACGTCGGGGCACTCCCGGACGATCTCCGGGAAGGCCGCCATCAGGACGGGCAGCCCCTTGCGGGGCTCGTCGATGCGGCCGATGAACCCGAGGGTCTGCCCGCCCCACTCGGCCTTGGGCTCGGCGGAGGCGAAGAAGTCGACGTCCACGCCGTTCGGGATCACCACGGCGTCGCCGCCGAGGTGCTCGACGAGCGTGCGCCGGGCGTATTCGCTGACCGCGATCCGCGCACTGATCTTCTCCAGGGCGGGCTGGAGGATCGGGTAGGCGGCGATCATCGCCCGGGACCGGGGGTTGGAGGTGTGGAAGGTGGCCACGATCGGCCCCTGGGCGGCCCAGCAGGCCAGCAGGCCCAGGGACGGCGAGGCGGGCTCGTGGATGTGGATGACGTCGAAGACGCCCTCGTGCAGCCAGCGCCGCACCCGTGCGGCCGACAGGAAGCCGAAGTTCAGCCGGGCCACCGACCCGTTGTAGGGCACCGGCACGGCCCGCCCGGCCGAGACGACGTACGGCGGCAGCGGCGTGTCGTCGTCCGCCGGGGCCAGGACGGACACCTCGTGGCCCCGGCGGATCAGGTGCTCCGCGAGGTCCCGGATGTGGAACTGGACGCCGCCGGGCACGTCCCACGAGTACGGGCAGACGATGCCGATCTTCACGCGGAGCGCTCCTCCAGGTCGTCCAGCCACAGCCGCTGGAGCATGTGCCAGTCCTCCGGGTGGTCGGCGATGCCCTCGGCGAAGGCGTCGGCCACCGCCTGCGTCATCGCGGCCGTCCTCTGCGCGCGGTCGCCGGAGGCGGGCACCTCGACCTCGGGGTGGATCCGGATGTGCATCTGCGGGCTCTCGCCGTAGTGAAGGGTCGCGGGCAGCAGGGCGGCGCCCGTCTGCTGGGCGAGCAGGGCCGGACCGGCCGGCATCCGCGCCGCCGCACCGAAGAACCGCACCTCGACGCCGGACGCGGACAGGTCGCGGTCGGCGACGAGGCAGACCAGCCCGCCGGCGCGCAGCCGGCGCGCCAGCACCCCGAACGCGGCTCCGCCGCTGTGCGGCAGGACCTCCATGCCGAGCCCCTCGCGGTAGGCGACGAACCGGTCGTAGAGCGACTCGGGCCGCAGCCGCTCGGCGACGGTGGTGAAGGGGACGCCCAGGTGCCCGGTCACCCAGGCCCCGGCCAGGTCCCAGTTGGCCAGGTGCGGCAGGGCGACGACGACCCCGCGCCCGGAGGCCAGGGCCTCGCGCAGGATGTGCTCGTCCTTCGTCACCACGTCGGTGCCGAAGCGCTGCGGGTCCATCGCGGGCAGCCGGAACGACTCCATCCAGTACCGCATGTACGAGCGCATCCCGGCCCGCGACAGCTCGCGCAGCCGCTCCGGCCCGGCGTCCGGCACCACGCGGGCCAGGTTCGACTCCAGCCGCAGCACGCTCTTGCCGCGGCGGCGCCAGACCGTGTCCGCGATCCGCCGGCCGAGGGCGGCGGCGGCCGGCTCGGGCAGCTTCTTCACGCCGGCCCAGCCGAGCCCGTACAGGCCGTCGACGAGCCGCTCCCGGTAGCCCCCCATCAGGCGGCGCCCGGCTCGGAGGCGGCGGCCGCATCGGCCTCGGCCGCCTCGCGGCGCACGGTGACGACCCGCTGCACCAGGGTGACCAGCGAACCCGCCGCGACCGCCCACAGCGCGATCGGGAGCAGGACGCCCAGCCACGAGGGCGCCCCGAACACCTGGAGGCCCGACAGGCCGGCGGCCACCAGCGTCAGCACCAGGCGCTCGGCCCGCTCGACGAGGCCGTTGACGGCCACGGGCAGTCCGATGGACTCGCCGCGGGCCTTGGTGTACGACACGACCTGGCCGCTGGCCAGGCAGAAGATCGCCACCGCGCACAGCACGTTGTCGGCGCCGGAGCCGGCGTACCAGAGCGCGAGACCGCCGAAGATGGCCGCGTCGGCCACCCGGTCCAGCGTGGAGTCCAGGAAGGCCCCCCACCGGCTGGAGACCCCGGCCTGGCGGGCCATGTTCCCGTCGACGAGGTCGGAGAACACGAACAGCGTGATGGTGATCGTTCCCCAGAAGAACTCGCCCCTGGGGAAGAAGACCAGCGCGCCGGCCACGACTCCGGCGGTGCCGATCAGCGTGACCGCGTCCGGGCTCACCCCCCGCCGGAGCAGAAAAGCGGCGAATGGCGTGAGAACACGCGTGAAGAACGCACGCGCGTACTTGTTCAGCATGGCCTTCCCGGAGGGTCGCTGGGCCGCACGGCCCCTACGGCCACCGGCTGGCCCATCGTAGCCAGCGCCCCGGGGCGGCACGCCCGCGCACCCGCGGATCACCCCGGAACAATCGGCCCGGCGCCTGCCGTCCGCGCCGGAGCCGCCCCCCGGACCCGTGCGGGGTACTCCGTATGGACGCGGTGTGGCACCGGTGCAAAGCTCGGAGGAGCCCCGACCACCCTCGTCACCGTCCCACCGGGAGGCACGAGCACCATGGGAGCCACATCACACCAAGCCGGAGCCGCCGGCAGGGCACCAACGGCCGACCACCCCTCCTCCGTACGGAACGTGGTGCTGGTCGGCCACACCGGAGCCGGGAAGACGACGCTGGTCGAAGCCCTCGCCCTCACGGCCGGAGCCGTCACCAGGGCCGGCCGCGTCGAGGACGGCTCGACCGTCTCCGACCACGACGAGATCGAGCACCGCCAGCAGCGGTCCGTCCAGCTCTCCCTCGTCCCGGTCGCATGGGCCGGGACCAAGGTCAACCTCCTGGACACCCCCGGGTACGCCGACTTCGTCGGGGAGCTGCGGGCGGGCCTGCGCGCCGCCGACGCGGCCCTCTTCGTCGTCTCCTCCTCCGACGGCATCGACGGCGCCACCCGCATGGTGTGGGAGGAGTGCCAGGCCGTCGGCATGCCCCGCGCCATCGTCATCACCCACCTGGAGGCGGCCCGCGCCGACCACGCGCAGATGGCCGCCGTGTGCGCGGAGGCCTTCGGCGGCGACGACCCGGACGCCGTCGTCCCCCTCCACCTGCCCCTGTACGGCCCCGCGGGCCCGGACGGCCACGCCCCCGTGACGGGGCTCCTCGACCTGCTCACCCAGCGCGTCCACGACTACTCCTCCGGCGGGCGCGCCGAGCGCGACCCCGAGCCGGAGGAGCTCGCGCAGATCGCCGGGGCCCGCTCCCGGCTCATCGAGGCCGTCATCGCCGAGAGCGAGGACGAGACCCTCATGGACCGCTACCTGGGCGGCGAGGACATCGACCTGAAGTCGCTCGTCGCCGACCTGGAGCGGGCCGTCGCCCGCGGCACCTTCCACCCCGTCCTCATGGCGGCGCCCGCCGCCGACGGCGCCCGGCAGGGCCTCGGCACCGTCGAACTGCTGGAGCTGGTCACCCGCGGCTTCCCCACCCCGCTCGAACGGGAGCCCGTACCCGTCACCGCCCCCGACGGCGCCGCGCGCCCCGCCGTCGCCTGCGACCCCGACGGCCCGCTCGTCGCCGAGGTCGTCAAGACCTCCTCCGACCCCTACGTCGGCCGCATCTCCCTCGTCCGCGTCTTCTCCGGCACCCTCCTGCCCGAGCAGACCGTCCACGTCAGCGGCCACGGCCTCACCGACCGCGGCCACGAGGACCACGACGTCGACGAGCGCATCGGCGCCCTCTCCTGCCCCTTCGGCAAACAACAGCGCCCCGTCACCCGCGTCGTCGCCGGCGACCTCGCCTGCGTGGCCAAGCTCACCCGCGCCGAGACCGGGGACACCCTCTCCGCCAAGGACCGGCCGCTCCTGATGGAGCCCTGGACGATGCCCGACCCGCTGCTCCCCCTCGCCGTCCAGGCCCACAGCAAGGCCGACGAGGACAAGCTCTCCCAGGGCCTCGCCCGCCTCGCCGCCGAGGACCCCACCATGCGGCTGGAGCAGAACCCGGACACCCACCAGGTGGTCCTGTGGTGCCTCGGCGAGGCACACCAGGACGTCGCCCTCGAACGCCTGCGGACCCGGTACGGCGTCCAGGTCGACCCGGTGCCCCACAAGGTCAGCCTCCGCGAGACCTTCGGCGCCCGCGCCTCCGGCCGCGGCCGGCACGTGAAGCAGTCCGGCGGCCACGGCCAGTTCGCGATCTGCGAGATCGAGGTGGAGCCGCTCCCGCCCGGCAGCGGCATCGAGTTCGTCGACAAGGTCGTCGGCGGCGCCGTCCCCCGCCAGTTCATCCCGTCCGTGGAGAAGGGCGTGCGCGCCCAGGCCGCGCGCGGCCTCGCCGCCGGCTACCCGCTGGTGGACGTCCGCGTCACCCTCCTCGACGGCAAGGCGCACTCGGTGGACTCCTCCGACGCCGCCTTCCAGACCGCGGGCGCGCTGGCCCTGCGCGAGGCCGCCGCCGCATCCGCCATCCACCTGCTGGAGCCCGTCGCCGAGCTCGCCGTCCTCGTCCCCGACGACTACGTCGGCCCCGTCATGAGCGACCTCGCCGGCCGCCGCGGCCGCGTCGTGGGCACCGAGCAGTCGGGATCGGGCCGCACCCTGGTCCGCGCGGAGATCCCCGAGATCGAGATCAGCCGGTACGCCGTCGAGCTCCGCTCCGTCTCCCACGGCACCGGCCGCTTCTCCCGCTCCTACGCCCGCCACGAGCCGATGCCGCCGAACATCGCCGAGAAGGTGCGCGAACGCCTGGAGAAGGGAAGTCCTCTGACGTAGCGCCAGGAAGCCGCCCGTACGGCCCGGTTGCCGCGGGCGGCTTTCGCCGTCCCGGGACCGCGGGAGCGGATACGCCGATAGGCTCGTCCGGGCGGTACGTGAGCACGACGCACAGCGATGGGGGTTGGGGGCAGCGGTGGCGGACGACGGATTCGACTTCAGGCCGGGGGCGCAGGTGCCCCTCCAGGGCGGCGGGGGCCAGACCGCGGCGACGCACGCGCTGGCCTCGGCGGCCTACCGCGACGGCGGGAAGGACACCAAGCTCTCCGCGATACTCGCCGCGGACAACGAGTACCACTCCTCCACCGTCAAGCCGCCGAAGATCTCCCTCTTCGAGCCGAACCTCGGCGAGGCCTTCTGCCGCGCCGTCGAGGCCCGCACCATCCCCGCCGGCCGCAAGCCGCTCATCCAGTCCTTCGGCGCCGACCCGCAGACCGTCGTCGAGCACTGCCTGGCCGCCTCGCACATCCGCAAGCAGCGCGACCGCAAGCTCCGCCTGATCATGCTGGTCGCCGGGGTGCTGTTCCTGCCGGGCCTGCTGCTGTGGCTCGCCCTGTTCCAGCTGCGCAGGACCCTGACCGGCAACGAGAAGTACGCCTCCTGGCTGAGCACGCTGCTCCTCGTCGGCGTCGCCGTCGTCGTCGCCGTGATGATGTTCCGGCTCCCGTTCGACGGCTTCCTCGGCCTCTACCTGCGCGCCATGGTCATCGCCCCCGCGGTCGGCTGGTTCCTCGCCCGCCGGATCTGCGAGTCCACCGCCGCCGACCTGCGCTCCCGCTGGGACGGCCTCCTCTCGGGCGGCGGCGTCGGCGCGAAGATCCCCGAGGCGGTCCCCGGCAACCCGGACGAGAAGGCGCGCGAGGACCTGCGCCACTCCCTGGCCAAGCTGACGGCCGAGAACCGCAGCAACTCCGTCTTCTACGCCGGCCCCAAGGGCATCCTCGGCATGGGCACCCGCTGGGGCAGCTGGCAGCTCGCCGAGGAGCTCGTCCCCAAGCCCGGCACGGCGGAGATCCACCCCTTCCGCAGCTGGGACGTCATACGCGCGGTCGACAGCGAGCTGCGCAAGCTGGAGCGCGGCCCCCTGCACACCGGCGGCCTCCCGCCGGCGAGCATCCAGCACTGGATCGTCACCCCGGTCGGCGAGGGCGCCGGCGAGGTGGCCCGGCCGTCCGGCGCGGACGTCGACACCTTCCTCGTCAAACCGCACGAGGTCACCCGCATCTGCAACGAGCAGCAGTTCAGCGGCGGAAACCGGCACTACCTCGGCATCCAGTACCCGCTGTGGGACGGACAGCTCGTGATCACGATGCTGGTCACGGTGACGGTCCTCTACAAGACCCTCCGCGTCGAGGTCACCGGGCACGCACTCGGCCCCGTCCACGGCCTGTTCACGACCAAGTCCGCGGCCCCCAAGGTCGAGGTCCCCAAGTCCGTCCGCTTCTGGGAGACCGTGGAGCGCCCGCTGCCGCTGGTCGACGCGGCGGAGGTGGTGCGGCTCGCGGTCCGCGCCCCTCTCACCTGGTACCCCCCGCTGCTGGAGTTCTTCGGCGGCAAGCTCGTCCTGCCCGAGCCGTTCGGCGTACGGCACGTCTGGGCGGGGCAGCCCTGGCGCCACCGCTTCATGGCCGACGACGCCCTGCGCGCGGCGACGCCCGTGCTGCGGGCGGTGCACGCCGCCGCCATGCGCGTCCTCGACGAGAACGGCGTCGACATCGACCGCTTCACCAACCGCTCGCTCATCGTCAGCGGCCTCGTGCAGGACGCCTCCCCGCGCAAGGCCGACGTCTACGACGCGTGAGGAGCATGCGAACGGGGAGGGAGGCGGCTGCCGCCTCCCTCCCCGCGACGTGTCCTACTCGCCCGGCCAGGCGTCCGCGAGCATCTGCCGGGTGTCGGCCAGGAGCTGCGGCAGCACCTTCGTGTGCCCGACGACCGGCATGAAGTTGGTGTCCCCGCCCCACCGCGGCACGATGTGCTGGTGCAGGTGGGCGGCGATCCCGGCGCCCGCCGCCGCGCCCTGGTTCATGCCGATGTTGAAGCCGTGCGCCCCGGACGCCTTGCGCAGCGCCACCATGGCCCGCTTGGTCAGGTCGGCCAGCTCGGCCGTCTCGTCGGCGTCCAGCTCGGTGTAGTCGGCGACGTGCCGGTAGGGCACCACCATCAGGTGGCCGCCGTTGTACGGGTACAGGTTCAGCACCGCGTAGACGTGCTTGCCGCGGGCCACGACCAGCCCGTCCGCGTCCGACATCGCCGGGATCCCGCAGAAGGGACAGCCGTCCCCGGCCGCGGGGCCGGTGGGCTTGTTCTCGCCCTGGATGTACGCCATCCGGTGAGGGGTCCACAGACGCTGGAAGGCGTCCTGCGTACCCACGCCGTTCTGCTGCTCCGGCTCAGTCGTCATGCCATGCAGCATATGACCTTGCCGCCTGGCGGCGTGTCGCCGGGGCGGAGATCCCCCGGCGGGCGGCCATCCTGGCCGGATGAGACACCGCACGCCGAACGCCACGGTGCCCCCGGACCCCCGGCTGGAACGCTGGGAGGCCGGGGCTGAGCTGCCGCTGCTGGCCGCCTCCCTGGTCTTCCTCGCGGGCTATGCGCTGCACGTCCTGGTACCGGAGGGCAACCGCTTCGTCCGCGAGACGGGGCTGGTCGCCGTGGGCGTCACGTGGCTGATGTTCCTCGTGGACTACGCCGTGCGCTACCGGCTCAGCCGGCAGCGGCCGGCCCGCTTCGTCCGCACCCACTGGCTGGACACCGTCGTGCTCGTGCTGCCGCTGCTGCGCCCCCTGCGGGTGGTGAAGGTGTACACCGCGATCCGGCGCCGGGGCAGCCGCGCCCGCCTCGGTCTGCACGCGCGCGTGATCACGTACGCCGGGCTGGCCGCGCTGCTGCTCGGCTTCGCGGGCGCGCTGAACGTGTACCAGGCGGAGCGCCACGCCCCGGACGCGACGATCACGACTTTCGGGGACTCGGTGTGGTGGGTGGCCGCCACCCTCACCACGGTCGGGTACGGGGACGTCGTACCGGTGACGGCCAGGGGCCGCACCGTGGCGGTGGGCATGATGATCGGCGGTCTGGCCCTGCTGGGCGCGGTCACCGGCTCGTTCTCCTCATGGCTGCTGTCGGTCTTCGCCCAGGAGGGCGACGACGAAGCCCCCGGGAAGTGATCACTTCCCGGGGGCTCGATCCCCGCTGGTGCGGGGAGCAGATCACACCTGAATTCGGCGCTCCACCACGTCGACGAGCTTCGCCAGCGCCGCGTCACGGCTGACACCGTTCTCCTGCGAGCCGTCGCGGTAGCGGAAGGAGACCGTGCCCGCGGCCATGTCCTCGTCACCGACGATGATCATGAACGGGACCTTCTGCTTCTGCCAGGTCCGGATCTTCTTCTGCATGCGGTCGGAGGAGGCGTCCACCTCGACCCGCAGGCCCTTCTTCTTGGCCTCGGCGGCGAAGTCCTTCAGGTAGTCCACGTGCGCGTCGCCGATCGGGATGCCGACGGCCTGGACCGGGGCGAGCCACGGCGGCATGGCGCCGGCGTAGTGCTCCAGCAGGACGGCGAAGAACCGCTCGATGCTGCCGAACAGCGCACGGTGGATCATGACCGGCCGCCGGCGGGAGCCGTCTCCGGCGGTGTACTCCAGGTCGAAGCGCTCGGGCAGGTTGAAGTCGAGCTGGACGGTCGACATCTGCCAGGTGCGGCCGATGGCGTCACGGCACTGGACGGAGATCTTCGGGCCGTAGAAGGCGGCGCCGCCCGGGTCCGGGACCAGCGGGAGGCCCTGCTTCTCGGCCACCTGCTGGAGGGTGGCGGTGGCCTCCTCCCAGACCTCGTCCGAGCCGACGAACTTCTCCGGGTCCTTGGTGGACAGCTCCAGGTAGAAGTCGGTCAGGCCGTAGTCGCGGAGCAGGTTCAGGACGAAGGTGAGGGTGCGGTCCAGCTCCTCCGCCATCTGCTCGCGGGTGCAGTAGATGTGCGCGTCGTCCTGGGTGAAGCCGCGGGCGCGGGTCAGGCCGTGGACCACGCCGGACTTCTCGTACCGGTAGACGGTGCCGAACTCGAAGAGCCGCAGCGGCAGTTCCCTGTACGAGCGCCCGCGGGCGTCGAAGATCAGGTTGTGCATGGGGCAGTTCATCGGCTTGAGGTAGTAGTCGGTACCGCCGTCGAGCTGCATGGGGGGGTACATGCCCTCCGCGTACCAGTCCAGGTGGCCGCTCTTCTCGAAGAGGGCGCCCTTGGTGGCGTGCGGCGAGTAGACGAACTCGTAGCCCTCCTCCTCGTGCCGCTTGCGGCTGTAGTCCTCCATGACCCGGCGGATGATGCCGCCCTTGGGGTGGAAGACGGCGAGGCCGGAGCCGATCTCGTCCGGGATGGAGAAGAGGTCCAGCTCGGTGCCGAGGCGGCGGTGGTCGCGCTTCTCGGCCTCGGCGAGGAAGTCGAGGTGGGCCTTCAGCTCGTCCTTCGACGGCCAGGCGGTGCCGTAGATGCGCTGGAGCATCGGGTTCTTCTCGCTGCCGCGCCAGTAGGCGGCCGCGTTCCGCATCAGCTTGAACGCCGGGATGCTGCGGGTGGTCGGCAGGTGGGGTCCTCGGCAGAGGTCCTTCCAGCACAGCTCGCCGGTCTTGGCGTCCAGGTTGTCGTAGATGGTCAGCTCGCCGCCGCCCACCTCGACGTTCGCCCCGTCGTCGGCGGACGCGGAACCCTTGATGCCGATGAGCTCCAGCTTGTACGGCTCGTCGGCGAGCTCCTCGCGGGCGGCCTCGTCGGTGACGACGCGGCGGGAGAACTTCTGCCCGCGCTTCTGGATCTCCTGCATACGCTTCTCGATGGCCTTGAGGTCTTCGGGGGTGAAGGGCCTCGCGACGTCGAAGTCGTAGTAGAAGCCGTCCCGGACCGGCGGGCCGATGCCCAGCTTCGCCTCGGGGAAGAGCTCCTGCACGGCCTGGGCCATGACGTGCGCGGTGGAGTGGCGCAGGATGTCGAGGCCGTCCGGGGAGGAGATCTCCACGGGCTCGACGGTCTCGCCGTCCTGGACGGCGTAGGAGAGGTCCTTCAGCTCGCCCGCGACGCGCGCGGCGATGACGGTGCGGTCGTCGGCGAAGAGGTCGGCGGCCGTAGTGCCCGTGGCCACCACGCGCTCGTCCCGCTCGGAATCGCGTTGGATGATCACACGGACGTCTGACACGGTCTCTCCTGACTCTGGTGGCGCCTCCCGGCGGTCGGCCCGGGGAGGCGTGCGGCGGTGGACGCCGCGCGTGTGAATCGTACCGAGCGGAGCGGGTCCCCCGCGAAGCGGTTGTCGCCGGCCCGCCGCGTCCCGCGGCCCGCGCCGCGGATAGCGTGGGGCCCATGACGACGACATGGCCGGTGCGGCCGCTGGACCTGGCCGATGAGGAGGTCGCCGCCGCCGTCCACCGGATCGGGCGGGCGGCGTACGCGGTGGAGGCGGAGCTGATCGGCTTCGACGGCATCCCCGCCCTGCACGAGAGTCTCGCCGAGATGCGCGGCAGGCCCTTGGAATGGCGGGGTGCCGTCCGTGCGGACGGGGAGATCGGCGGGTTCGTCGCCTGGGAGCGCGAGGCGGACGGCTCCGTGTGCGTGGACCGGCTGTGCGTGGCCCCGGCCCGCTTCCGCCTCGGCATCGCCTCGCTGCTGCTGCGGCACCTGCTGGCGGAGCTCCCGCCCCGGGTGCCGGTCACGGTGGCGACGGGTGCGGCGAACGCGCCGGCGGTCTCCCTGTACGAGCGGCTGGGCTTCGTCCGGGGTGCGGACTTCTCCCCCGCGCCGGGCCTGGTGATGGCCTCGTTCGCACTGGCCCCTCGCGCGTCCTAGTTGTATTGACCCGGGAGGTTGTGGACGGGTGGTGCAGGTCTCGGTTGTGGGGTCTTGAACGGGTGAGGGCCTTCCGGGTTCGGTGTGGATTGCGACGTCTACACCGACCAGAAAGGCCCTCGTGCCCC
>NZ_RPSE01000029.1:0-34521 GCF_003949955.1 Streptomyces sp. WAC05292 | reverse complement strand
GCCCGAGGACGTGGCCGGATTCGGGCAGCTCCTGCCGTCCCCGGCCTCCGTCCGGGCGTCCGGATCCGGCCACGTCCTCGGGCCGGGCACGGTCGTCCGCACCGGCCGCACCGGCAACGCGGAGGTCCGCCGGGTCGGCGAACTCCTCGCCGAGCAGCTCCGCGGCCCCACCGGCCTGCCGCTGCCCGTCGTCGACGCCCCCGCGGGCGGCGGGATCGAGCTGCGCCTCGACCCCTCGGCCCCGGACCTCGGCGGCGAGGGCTACCGGCTGGAGTCCGGCCCGCGCGCCGTCACCCTCACCGCCCGCACCCCGGCCGGCCTCTTCCACGCCGGGCAGACGCTGCGCCAGCTCCTGCCCGCCGCCGGCTCCGGCACCGTCCCCGGCGGCACGGTCACCGACGCGCCCCGGTTCGCCTACCGCGGGGCGATGCTCGACATCGCCCGGCACTTCTTCACCGCGGAGCAGGCCAAGCGGTACGTCGACCAGCTCGCCCAGTACAAGGTGAACGCCCTCCACCTGCACCTCACCGACGACCAGGGCTGGCGGATCGCGATCGACTCCTGGCCGCGGCTGGCCGAGTACGGCGGCGGCAGCGAGGTCGGCGGCGGGCCCGGCGGGTACTGGACGAAGGACGAGTACCGCGACCTGGTGCGGTACGCGGCCGAGCGGTACGTGGAGGTCGTCCCGGAGATCGACATGCCGGGGCACGTGAACGCCGCGCTCGCCTCCTACCCGGAGCTGAACTGCGACGGCAAGGCGCCCCCGCGCTACACCGGCACCAGGGTCGGCTTCAGCTCGCTGTGCACCGGGATCGAACGGACCTACGACTTCGTCGAGGACGTCCTCGCCGAGGTGGCCGCCCTCACCCCCGGCCGCTACCTGCACATCGGCGGCGACGAGGCCTCCGCCACCGCGCCCGCCGACTACGCGGCGTTCATGGACCGGGCACAGCAGGCGGTCGCCCGGCACGGCAAGACGGTGGTGGCCTGGCACCAGCTGGCCGGGGCGCGGCCGGCGCCGGGCGCGGTGCTCCAGTACTGGGGCCACGACCGGACCGGCGCGGCGGAGAAGGAGAGGGTCGCGGCCGCCGGGAAGGCGGGCCACCCGGTGATCCTGTCACCGGCCGACCGGCTGTACCTCGACATGAAGTACGACGCCGCCACGAAGCCGGGCCTGTCCTGGGCGGGCTACGTGCCGGTGCGCCGGGCCTGTGAGTGGGACCCGGGGGCGTACCTGGCCGGGCTGCCGGCCGAGGCGGTGCTGGGGGTCGAGGCGCCGCTGTGGACGGAGACCGTCGCGACGCGCGAGGACCTGGAGTACATGGCGTTCCCGCGGGTGCTCTGCCTGGCCGAGCTCGGCTGGAGCCAGGAGCCGCCCCAGTGGGCGGAGTACGGGCCGCGGCTGGCCGCCCAGGCCCCGCGGATGGAGGCGCAGGGCATCGGCTACCACCGGGCGCCGGACGTGCCCTGGCAGGCAGGGCGGTAGAGGCGGCGCGGGAGCGGGCCGGTGTGCGAGGGACCGTCGTCGCACACCGGCCCGCTCCGTGCCTACCGCCGCGCGAAGGGCGCGACGGGGTTCCGCAGGGTGCCGACCAGCTGGAGGGCGGCGGAGGGGTCGGCCAGGTCGACCATCTGCTTGTTGTTGCGCAGCTGGAGCCGGTTCAGGCAGGACAGCTGGAACTCCGGTGCGAAGAGGTCGTACTGCGCGAAGCGCTCGGCGAGCTGCGGCATCGACTCCTGGTAGGCGTGGCCGCAGTCCGCGACGGCCTTCCAGAAGGTGTCCTCGTCGCAGACGCCCTCGGTCGCGAGGATCGAGCCCAGGAAGCGGAAGAAGCAGTCGAAGACGTCCGTGAAGATCGACAGCAGCTTCATGTCCTCCGGGACGTCCGCCCGGATCCGCTCGACCGCCGGGGGCAGGACCGCGTCCGGGTCCATGACGACGATCTCCTCGGCGATGTCCTTGAAGATCGCCCGCTTCACCACGCCGCCCTCGATGACGAGGATGGTGTTCTCGCCGTGCGGCATGTACGCGAGGTCGTACTGGTAGAAGCAGTGCAGCAGCGGCACCAGGTACGCGCGCAGGTAGTGGCGCAGCCACTCGGCCGGGCTCAGCCCCGACTCCTCGATCAGCGCGGCGGCCAACGACCGGCCCTCGGCGTCCACGTGCAGCAGCGAGGCCATCGTGGCCAGCCGCTCGCCCTCCTTCAGGGAGCCCACCGGCGACTCGCGCCACAGCGCTGCCAGCATCTTCCGGTAGGGCGAGTACCGGTCGGTGGCCCGCTCGTACTGGCGGTGGTGGTAGCCGATCGCCGCCCGCTCGCGGATGATCGAGAAGTCGACGGACCGCAGGACGTCGTCGTTCTCGATGAGGCGGTGCAGCCAGTCGTTGATGGCCGGGGTGGCCTCCATGTAGGCCGCGGACAGGCCGCGCATGAAGCCCATGTTCAGCACCGAGATCGCCGTCTTGACGTAGTGCTTCTCGGGGGCGCTCGTGTTGAAGAAGGTGCGGATGGACTGCTGCGCCAGGTAGGCGTCCGCGCCCTCGCCCAGCAGCACCAGGCGGCGGTTCGCGATCTCCGCGGCGAAGGTGACGGTCGTCTTGTTCCACCACTGCCAGGGGTGGATGGGCAGCAGGTGGTAGTCCGCCAGGTCCAGGCCGAGCGCGGCCATCTTCGCCTCGAACCCGGCGATGGCCTCCTCGCCCAGTTCGGCGCGCATGAAGGAGTCGTGGTCCAGGCCGGCGCCGGCCGTGAAGGTGGAGACGTCCTTGCGGGCGGCCACCCACACCAGGTGGACGGGGCTCGCCGCCTCCGGCGCGTAACTGCGGAACTCGTCCACGCCGAAGCCGAGGCGGCCGTTGTTGGCGACGAAGCAGGGGTGGCCCTCCGTCATGCCCGTCTCGATGTCCTGGAACGAGGACTTCGCGAGGACCGCGGCCGGCACCTGCGGCTTGGTGTACTTGAAGCCCGTGCCCGCCAGGGTGGAGGAGATCTCCTCCAGGTAGACCGGCAGGACCTCGTCGCTCAGGCCGAGTGCCCCGCGCATCTCGATGTGGAAGTCGAGGGCGTCCGGCTCGGCCTCGGAGCCGTCCTTCAGGCGGACGATGGAGGCCTCGTCCACGACCCAGTGGTCCAGGGCGTGCCGGACGGCGCGGAAGCGGTACTCCACCGTGCCGTCGTCGCTGAGGACCCGGTAGCCGGATCCGTCCTCCAGGGGCTGCGGGGCCAGCAGGCGCTCGTGGGAGAACTCCGCCAGGGCCTTGCGGACCAGCGCGCGGTTGGCGCGGGCCCACAGCTCGGGGGAGAGGTGGGAGATCGCGTCGGCGAGGCTCATATCGACGCTCCCGTCATCAGGCCGGTGGCCGCTTCGAACTGTTCGCGGGTGCAGAAGCTGAGGAGGGCGGTCTTCTCCGGCTTCTGCACGGGGCGCTCCGGGACGAAGCCGACGGCCTCGTTCAGGGCGTGCACGGCCTTGTTGTCGACGTCGGGTTCGACGACGACGCGCCGGACGGCCGGGTCGGCGAACAGCGCCGCCATGACCGTGGTGATCACGGCGCGGGTGAAGCCGTGCAGGGGCGTGTCGCTGGGCGCGACGAGGAAGTGCATGCCGACGTCGCCGGGCTCGGCGTCGTACAGGCCGACCAGCTCCAGCCGGCTCGGGTCGTAGCGCTCCATCAGGAACGCGGGCCGGCCCTCGTGCAGGCCGATGAACGCGTCGTGGTGCTCGGCGGCGGCGATCTTCATGTACTCGCGCTCGACGTCGGGCAGGGAGGCGTCCTGCATCATCCAGAACGCCGCCTTCGGGTGGGTCACCCACCCGTGGAGCAGCTCTGCGTCGGTCAGCGGGTCCATGGCGCGGATCGCGAAGGAGCCGAGGACGGCGTCCGTGCGGGCGTACAGGGTCTCGGTGGTGGTGCTCATGCGTGCACGCCTTCCGGGGCGGCGAACTGCTGGAACGCGATGGACTTCTCGACCTTGTAGTACTCGCGGCCCAGCAGCTCCTTGACGATGTACGCGTTGCGGTACGCGGCCATGCCCAGGTCCGGCGAGGTGATCGAGTGGTTGTGGACGGTGCCGTTCTGGAGGAAGATCTCGCGGCCGGCCGTGTCGATCGTGTAGTTGCGGGCCGCGTCGGGGCGGCCGTGGCCGTCGAAGTTGATGCGGTCGCGGATCGGGGCGAGGAACTCGGGCAGGACGAACTTGTAGCCCGTGGCGAGGACGAGGCCGTCCGTGGCGAGGGAGAAGTCGCGCTCCTGCTCCTCCTGGCGCAGGCCCAGCGTGTAGGTGCCCGTGGTGGTGTCGTAGGCCGCCGAGTTCAGCGCGGTGTTGGTCATCAGCGTGGTCGGGACGGGGCCCGGCATGGTGACCTTCTTCTGGTAGAGCAGGTCGAAGATGGCGTTGATGAGCTCGCCGTCGATGCCCTTGAAGAGGTTCTTCTGCTGCGTCTCCAGCCGGTAGCGGGTCTCCTCGGGCAGGGCGTGGAAGTAGTCCACGTACTCCGGGGAGGTCATCTCCAGCGTGAGCTTGGTGTACTCCAGCGGGAAGAACCGCGGGGAGCGGGTCACCCAGTTGAGCTGGTATCCGTGGACGTCGATCTCGGACAGCAGGTCGTGGTAGATCTCCGCGGCGCTCTGGCCGGAGCCCACCAGGGTGATCGACTTCTTCTTCTGCAGCTCCGCCTTGTTCTCCATGTAGGCGGAGTTGTGGAAGAAGTCGCCGCCCAGGCCGGCGCAGGCCGCCGGGACGTACGGCGGGGTGCCGGTGCCGAGGACCAGGCGGCGGGCCAGGTGGGTCTCGCCGCGGTCGGTGCGGACCTCGTACAGGCCGGCCTGCTCGTCGTAGGAGACCTCGGTGACGGAGGTGGAGAACTGCACGTTCTCCAGGCGGTCGGCGGCCCAGCGGCAGTAGTCGTTGTACTCGGTCCGCAGCGGGTAGAAGTTCTCCCGGATGTAGAAGGAGTACAGCCGGTCCTGGTCCTTGAGGTAGTTCAGGAACGAGAACGGCGAGGTCGGGTCGGCCAGGGTGACCAGGTCCGACATGAACGGCGTCTGCAGGTGCGCGCCGTCCAGGAACATCCCCGCGTGCCACTCGAAGTGCGGCTTCGTCTCGATGAAGAGGCCGTCGAGCTCGTCGATCGGGGCGGTCAGGCAGGCGAGTCCCAGGTTGAAGGGACCGAGGCCGATACCGATGAAGTCGAGGGGCCGGCGGGGCTCACGAGGCGTGGACAAGGGATTCTCCCAGGTACTGCTCGGCGTGGGACGCGAGGAGGTCGAGCACGGCCGCGATGTCGGCCGTGGTGGTCTGCGGGTTGAGGAGGGTGAACTTCAGGTACTGCCGGCCGTCGACCTTCGTGCCGGCGACGACGGCCTCGCCGGAGGCGAACAGGGCCTTGCGGGCGTGCAGGTTGGCCTCGTCGACGAGGTCGGGGCGCACGTCGTCCGCGGGGACGTAGCGGAAGACCAGGGTGGAGATCTGCGGCCGGACGACGACCTCGTAGCGCGGGTCGGCGTCGATGATGTCCCAGCCGGCGGAGGCCAGGTCGACGACCTCGTCGAAGAGGGAGCCGATGCCGTCGGCGCCCATGGTGCGCAGGGTCATCCAGAGCTTGAGGGCGTCGAAGCGGCGCGTGGTCTGGATGGACTTGTCGACCTGGTTCGGGATGCGCTCCTCGGCCATGCGGCGCGGGTTGAGGTAGTCCGCGTGGTACGTGGCGTGCTTGAGGGTGTCGCGGTTGCGGACCAGCATCGCGCTGGAGCTCACGGGCTGGAAGAAGGACTTGTGGTAGTCGACCGTGACCGAGTCGGCGTGCTCGATGCCGTTCAGCAGGTGCCGGCGGGTGGGCGAGACCAGCAGTCCGCAGCCGTAGGCGGCGTCCACGTGCATCCACGTGCCGTGCTCGGCGGCCAGGCGGGCGATCTCGGGGAGCGGGTCGATGGACCCGAAGTCGGTGGTGCCGGCGGTGGCGACGACGGCCATCGGGATGAGGCCCTCGGAGGCGCACTCCTCCAGTTCCAGCGCGAGGACGGAGGTGTCCATGCGGCGGTTGCGGTCGACGGGGACGGCGATGACGGCCTCGTAGCCCATGCCGAGCATGGCGGCCGACTTCTTGACGCTGAAGTGGCTGGCCTCGGAGGTGAAGATGCGCAGGCGGGGCAGGACCTCGGACTTGGCGAGGGGGCGGTCGGCGGCCTGCATGGCCTTGCGGCAGGCCTCGTCGCGGGCGAGCAGCAGGGAGTGGAAGTTCGACTGGCTGCCGCCGGAGGTGAAGATGCCGTCCGCGTCCGGGCCGAGGCCGATGCGGGCCGCGGTCCAGTCGATGAGGCGGCGCTCGATGAGGGTGCCGCCGATGGACTGGTCCCAGGTGTCCAGGGAGGAGTTGACGGCGGAGAGGACCGCCTCGCCGAGGACGGCGGGGATGACGACCGGGCAGTTGAGGTGGCCCAGGTAGCGCGGGTGGTGGAAGTACACCGCGTCGCGCAGGTAGACCTCTTCCAGCTCGTCCAGGACTGCGGCCGGGTCCTCCAGCGGGCGGTCCAGGTCGATTCCGTTCACCACGGGGGCGAGTTCGTCGACGGATATTCCGGTGTGGGGCCGCTGGGTGGACGCGAGTTTCGCGGCGACGCGCTCGACGCCCTCGGTGACGGAACGCCGGTAGAGCTCCGCGGTCGTCTCATTCAGGAGATGCGAGCGCATCAACTTTCCTCCGGGGCAGGGGAAGAGGGGGGTGATCAGGTGCGAGCCTTAGGTTAGCCTAACCTAATTATTGCGCCAAATGGGGGTGGGTCCCGGTCGGAGTCGGCCGGGCCCCTTGACATGAAGAATCGTGGAGGCTGCTGGTGGGACGGCAGCCGAAACGCTGGTGACGGGGTATCGGACGGCTTGCAGGACGCTGGAGCCCGAAGCCCGGAGACCCCTCGGGCGGACGTCCCGCCGCAACGCCGCCGCCCCCGCCGGCCGAAGCCCGCCGGCGGGAAGCCGCCGGTGCGCCCCGCCGCGGCCCTACAGCTCGGAGGCGGGGTCCTCACTGGCGGCCTTGCCCGCGTACGCCTCGGCGAGCAGCTGCTCCTCGCTGGCTCCCAGGCGCCAGTAGCCGGTGAAGCGCACCGCGCGCCGGTCGAGGGAGCGCTCCTGCACCAGGTGCCGGCGGACGGCGCGGACCGTGCCCGCCTCGCCCGCGAGCCAGCCGTACGGGCGCTGCGCCTGCGGGAGTTCGCCGGCGCGCACCGCATCCACGACGCGCTCGGCGCGGCCGGGGCCGGTCCCGCGCACGATCCACGTGATCTCCGCGTCGGCCGCGGTCTCCAGGTCGAGCCGGTCGTCGGCGTGCGGGACCTCGAAGAACGCCCGCACCCGCATCCCGGACGCCTGGCGCTCCAGGATCGCGGCGGCGGCGGGGAGCGCCGTCTCGTCCGCGTACATCACCAGCGCGTCGGTGCCCGCCGGCGGCTGGAAGCGCACGGACTTGTTGCCCGCCACCGCCGGGCCGATCGCCAGGATCCGGTGGCCTGCGGCGGCCCGGGCGGCCCAGGCGGAGGCGGGGGAGGAGTCGCCGTGGAGCACGAAGTCGATGTCGACCTCGACCGCGCCGCCGTCCCCGTCGCGCTGTTCGCGGACCGTGTACGAGCGCATGACCGGCCGCTCGCCGTCGGGCATCCCGCGCCAGGCGGCGAACCAGGTGTCCTCGGCGGTGGAGGGCAGTTCGGTGTGGATCCGGTGGGCGGGCGGCAGGAAGAGGGAGAGGCTCTGGTCGAAGCCGCCCGAGCGGAAGCCGGCCATGCCGTCGCCGCCGAAGGTGACCCGCAGGAAGGAGTGGCCGAGGCGGCGGGTGCGCAGCACTTCCGGGGTGAAGAAGCGGAAGTGGGCGGCCGCGGCCTCGGGTGCGGCGCCGGACGCGGAATCGGACATGCGGGTGGATCCCCCTGGGTGTCGGGCGGGCGCCGGACCGCGGGTCAGCGGGGTCCGGCGCCGGATGGGTGCGGCGGTGCCGCGGCAGGACCGAGGGCCCGCGGCGTCGGCCGCGGGCCCGGGTCCCGGATTCCTCTTCCCGCCGGCCGTGTGGCCGGGCGGGGTGCTAGCCGACCTTCTTGGCGTTCTGGATGGCCTTGGCGAGGTCCTCCAGGACCTGCGCGCACTTCTCGTAGGAGTAGATCGGCTCGGTCACGCGCGGGGCGACCTGGCCGGCCTTGACGGCGGGCAGCTCGTTCCAGGTCGGCTTGGCCTTCAGGGCGTCGGGCTGGAGGGTGCCCGTGCGGTTGTCGAGGAGGACGAGGTCGGCCTTGTACTTGCCGGCGTTCTCCCAGCTGAGGCTCTCGAAGAAGCCGCCCTGGTCGAGCTTGTCCTGCTCGGGGGTGACGAACTCGACGCCGAGGGTCTCGAAGTACTTCAGGTCGGCGGAGGTCTTCGGGGTGGAGACGTAGAACAGCGCGTCCGAGCCGGAGCCGACGAGCACCTTGATGCCCGGGTTGGCCTTCGTGGCCTCGCGGACCTTGCCGGCGGCGGCCTCGAAGCGGGCCTTGGCGTCGGTGACCTTCTTGCTGTTCAGGTCGGCGCCCAGGGCCTTCGCCAGGTCGGCGGTGCGGGCCAGGGACTTGTCCATGGAGGCGTCGCCGCCCACGCCGATCGCGGCGGCCGGGGCCAGCGCCAGGATCTTGTCCTTGGAGGCCTCGGGCACGTACCAGTAGGTGCCGTCCCAGGTGTTGGTGACGAGCAGCTCGGGCGCCAGGGAGGCGTACTTCTCGACGTTGAACTCGTCGTAGACGTTGCCGAGGATCTCGACCTTGGAGATGTCCATCGAGCCGGCCGTCACGTCGGGCTTGCCGTCGGCGGTCCTGGTCGGGCCGAAGACGCCCTTGACCGAGACGCCGTAGTCGTACAGCGCCGCCGCGGTGCCGGTGTAGGCCACGACGTTCTTCGGGGCGGCCTTCAGGCTGACGTCCTTGCCCAGGTCGTCCTTGAAGGTCCAGGCGCCCGACGCCGCGGCGCCCTTGTCCGCGTCGCCGCCGCTCTTCGCCTTGTCGGTGCCTCCGCAGGCGGTCAGCGCCGCGACGAGGCCGAGGGCGCCGCCGGCGGCGATCAGGCCGCGACGGGTGAGGTAGGAGGTACGGGACTTGGGCATGTCGGTGTCCGCTTTCATACGTGCCGGGCGGCCGAAACGGGCCGTTCGGTGGGGAAGGTAAGCCTAACCTAAAGGGATCTCCGGCGGGGATGCAAGGCCGGGTCCGCGCCCGAGCGCCAATCGTGATCTGCGGGAGACCTTCCGTGATCCCCCCATTCCGTGAAGTGCATCCCGGTGAAAGGGAATTGCCGGTCCGTCGGCTTCGGGCGTGAAAGGCATTCCGCTGCGGACCCGGCAATTCGGCAGAAAACGAATTGCCGCAGAGCAAAAGGGCCGGGGGCCGGCGCAGGATCGTTCCCCTGCGCCGGCCCCCGGCCGCCGTGTGCCCGCGGGTCAGCCGGCGAAGCCCAGCTCGCGCGCGATGAGCATCCTCTGGACCTCGCTCGTGCCCTCCCCGATCTCCAGGATCTTGGAGTCGCGCCACATGCGGGCCACCGGGTACTCGTTCATGAACCCGTAGCCGCCGTGGATCTGCGTGGCGTCCCGCGCGTTGTCGACGGCGACCGTCGAGGAGTACAGCTTCGCGATGGCCGCCTCCTTCTTGAACGGCTCGCCGTTCACCAGCCGGGACGCGGCGTCACGCCAGCCCACCCGGGCCATGTGCGCACGCATCTCCATGTCCGCCAGCTTGAACTGGATGGCCTGGTTGTCGCCGATCGGCCGGCCGAAGGCCTGCCGCTCCTTCGCGTACTTCACCGACTCGTCCACACAGCCCTGCGCCAGGCCCGTCGCCAGCGCCGAGATGGCGATGCGGCCCTCGTCGAGGATGCGCAGGAACTGGGCGTAGCCGCGGCCCTCCTCGCCGACCAGGTTCTCCAGCGGGACCCGCACCCCGTCGAAGGACAGCTCGCGGGTGTCGGAGGCGTTCCAGCCGACCTTGGAGTACGGGGCGGCGACCGTGAAGCCGGGCGTGCCGGACGGCACGATGATCGAGGAGATCTCCGGACGGCCGTCGGCCTTGCGGCCGGTGACGGCCGTGACCGTGACCAGGCCGGTGATGTCCGTCCCCGAGTTGGTGATGAAGCACTTCGAGCCGTTGATCACCCACTCGCCGCCGTCCTTGACGGCCGTGGTGCGGGTGCCGCCGGCGTCCGAGCCGGCCCCCGGCTCGGTCAGGCCGAACGCGCCCAGCACCTCGCCCGAGCACAGCTTGGGCAGCCACTGCCTCTTCTGCTCCTCGGAGCCGAAGAGGTACAGCGGCATCGCGCCCAGCGATACGCCCGCCTCCAGGGTGATCGCGACCGAGGAGTCGACGCGGGCCAGCTCCTCCAGGGCGATGCCGAGGGCGAGGTAGTCGCCGCCCATGCCGCCGTACTCCTCGGGGAAGGGCAGGCCGAACAGGCCCATGCGGCCCATCTCGCGCACGATCTCGTACGGGAACTCGTGCCGCTCGTAGAAGTCGCCGATCTTCGGCGCGACGACGTCGTGCGCGAACGCCTCCACCGTGCGGCGGAGCTCCTCGTGCTCGGGGGTCAGGCGGTGGTCGAGGGACATGGTGTCTTTCACTCCTTGTGGGAGAGGGCGCGGACGGTGCGGGAGGGGCTGGGCCGCCCCAGCCGTTCGGCCATCCACACGCTCGTGGCGGTGAGGGCGGCCAGGTCGACCCCGGTCTCGATGCCGAGGCCGTCGAGCATCCACACCAGGTCCTCGGTGGCCAGGTTGCCGGTGGCGCTCTTCGCGTACGGGCAGCCGCCGAGGCCGCCCGCGGAGGCGTCCACGGTGGCCACCCCGTGCTCCAGCGCGGCGAGGGTGTTGGCGAGGGCCTGGCCGTAGGTGTCGTGGAAGTGCACGCCGATCCGGTCGGTCGCCACGCCCGCCCCGTTCAGGGCGGCGAGCAGGGACCGCACGTGGCCGGGGGTGCCGGTGCCGATGGTGTCGCCGAGGCTCAGCTCGTCGCACCCGAGGTCCAGCAGCGCCTTGGCCACCCCGACGACCTGCGCGACGGGCACGGGCCCCTCCCACGGGTCGCCGAAGCACATGGACAGGTAGCCGCGGACGTGTGCGCCGCCCTCCTTGGCCCGGGCCACGACCGGCTCGAACATGGCGAGGGACTCGGCGACGGTCCGGTTGAGGTTCCGCCGCGCGAACGTCTCGGTCGCCGAGCCGAAGACGGCGATCCGGTCGGCGCCCAGGGCGAGCGCCCGGTCCAGGCCGCGCTCGTTGGGCACGAGCACGGGCAGGTGCACGCCCGCCCCGGCGAGGTCCGCGAGCCGCGGGTAGAGCTGTTCGGCGTCGGCGAGCTGCGGCACCCACTTGGGGTGGACGAAGCTCGTCGCCTCGACGGTGCGCAGCCCGGCGGCGGCCAGCCGGCGGATGAACTCGGCCTTCACCTCCGTGGGGACGGCCGTCTGCTCGTTCTGCAGCCCGTCGCGGGCGCCGACCTCGTGGATGCGGACCCGGGCGGGCAGGCCGGGGGCCGGGACGGCCATCGGGAGCCCGTTCACGCGCCCGCCTCCTCGTCCTCGTCGGGGGTGACGACGGCCAGGACCTGGTCCATGGCGACGGTCGTCCCGGGGGAGACGTCCAGCTCGGCGACCGTGCCGGCGTGCGGGGCGGAGATGACGTGCTCCATCTTCATCGCCTCGACGACGAGCAGGCTCTGCCCGGCGGCGACCTTGTCGCCGACCGCGACCTTGACGACGGTGACGGTGCCCGGCATCGGCGCGGCCAGCGTGTCGGCGCCCGCGTGGCCGCGGCCGCCGAGCGCCGCCGCGACGGGGTCGTGGTGCTGGACGTGCCAGCTGTCGCCGTCGCGGCCGAGCCAGACGCCCTCCGGGGAGGCGGCGTGGCCGAAGGTGTGCGTGGCGCCGTCGAGTTCGACGGTGAGCCGGTCGGCGGTGCGGGAGACGATCCGGCCGCGGACCGGGCCGTCCTCTGCGCCCGGGTGCTCGATCTCCAGCTCCGCGCCGAGACGGCGGGTGCGGACGGTGACCGGGTCCCGGCCGGGCAGGCGGAAGTGGTGGAGCGTCCAGGCCGGGGTGCCGCCGAGGCGCCAGCCGTCGGCTGCGGAGAACGGATCCGCCCACCGCTGCCCGGCCGCCGCGTCCGGGGCGGGCTCGCGGGCCAGCAGGGCGGCGGCCGCGTACACCTCGGGCGGGACCCCGTCCGGCAGGAGGCCCGGCAGGTCGCGCTCGACGAGCCCGGTGTCCATGTTCCCCGAGACCACGTCCGGGTGGGCCAGCAGCCGGCGCAGGAAGCCGGCGTTCGTCTGCACGCCCAGGATCACCGTGTCGGCCAGCGCGCCGCGCAGGACGCGCAGCGCCGCCGCCCGGTCGGGCCCGTACGCGATCACCTTCGACAGCATCGGGTCGTACGTGGAGCCCACGTCCACCCCGGCCGCCAGCCCGGAGTCGGTCCGCACGGTCCGCCCCGACGGCTCCGACAGCGCCAGGACCGTGCCGCCCGACGGCAGGAAGCCGCGGGCCGGGTCCTCCGCGCAGACGCGGGCCTCGATCGCGTGCCCGGTCAGCCGCACGTCGTCCTGGGTGAGGCCGAGTTCGCCGCCCGCGGCGACCCGCAGCTGGAGCTCGACCAGGTCCAGGCCGGTGACCAGCTCGGTCACCGGGTGCTCGACCTGGAGGCGGGTGTTCATCTCCATGAAGTAGTAGGAGGAGGGGTCGCCGCCGGGGACGATGAACTCGACGGTGCCCGCGCCGACGTACCCGCACGCGCGGGCCGCCTCGACGGCCGCGGCGCCCATCGCGGCCCGGATCTGCGGGGTCAGCAGGACGGACGGGGCCTCCTCGATGACCTTCTGGTGGCGCCGCTGGAGCGAGCACTCGCGCTCGCCGAGGTGGACGACGTTGCCGTGGGCGTCGGCCATCACCTGGATCTCGATGTGGCGGGGCCGGTCGACCCAGCGCTCCACGAGCAGGGTGTCGTCGCCGAAGGAGGAGCGGGCCTCGCGGCGGGCCGCCGCGATCTCCTCCGCGAGCACCGCCCCGTCGCGCACCAGCCGCATGCCCTTGCCGCCGCCCCCCGCGGACGGCTTGAGCAGGACCGGCATGCCGATCTTCTCGGCGGCCTCGGCGAGCTCGGCGTCCGACAGGCCGCTCCCCGAGGAGCCGGGGACCACGGGCACGCCCGCCGCCCGGACGGTCTCCTTGGCCCGGATCTTGTCGCCCATCAGGGAGATCGCGGACGCGGGCGGGCCGATGAAGACCAGCCCGGCCTCCGTGCAGGCCTGCGCGAAGGCGGCGTTCTCCGCGAGGAAGCCGTAGCCGGGGTGGACGGCCTCGGCGCCGGTCCGCCGGGCCGCCTCCAGGAGCCGCTCCGCGGACAGGTAGCTCTCGGAGGCGGCGGCGGGCCCGATCCGGACGGCCGTGTCGGCCTCCCGCACGTGGCGGGCGTCCGCGTCGGCGTCGCTGAAGACGGCCACCGACCGGATGCCGAGCTCGCGCAGGGTGCGGATGACCCGGACCGCGATCTCGCCCCGGTTGGCCACAAGGACAGTGCTGAACATCTTGGGGGTCCTCACGTCACAGGTCGCAGGTCACATACGGAAGATGCCGAAGCCGGGCTCGCCCAGCGGCGCGTTCGCGCAGGCGGTCAGGGCGAGCCCCAGCACCTGGCGGGTCTCCAGGGGGTCGATGACCCCGTCGTCCCACAGCCGCGCGGTGGCGTAGTAGGCGCTGCCCTGCTCCTCGTACTGGGCGCGGACCGGGGCCTTGAAGGCCTCCTCGTCCTCGGCGGACCACTCCTGGCCGTCGCCCTCGATCTGGTCGCGCTTGACCGTGGCGAGGACGGACGCCGCCTGCTCGCCGCCCATCACGGAGATCTTGGCGTTGGGCCACATCCACAGGAAGCGGGGCGAGTACGCCCGCCCGCACATCGAGTAGTTGCCCGCGCCGTACGAGCCGCCGACGACCACCGTCAGCTTCGGGACGCGGGTGCAGGCGACGGCGGTGACCATCTTGGCGCCGTGCTTGGCGATGCCGCCGGCCTCGTAGTCGCGGCCCACCATGAAGCCGGAGATGTTCTGCAGGAACAGCAGCGGGATGCCGCGCTGGTCGCACAGCTCGATGAAGTGGGCGCCCTTCTGGGCGGATTCGGCGAAGAGGATGCCGTTGTTGGCGACGATGCCGACGGGGTGGCCGTGGATGCGGGCGAAGCCGGTGACGAGCGTCGTGCCGAACTCGGCCTTGAACTCCTGGAAGCGGGAGCCGTCGGTGATGCGGGCGATGATCTCGCGGGCGTCGTAGGGGGTGCGGGAGTCGACGGGGACCGCGCCGTACAGGCCGTACGGGTCGGCCTTCGGCTCCTCGGCCGGCTCCACCGCCCACGGCAGCGGGCCCCGCTCGGGCAGGGTCGCCACGATGTTGCGGACGATCCGCAGGGCGTGCGCGTCGTCCTCGGCGAGGTGGTCGGTGACGCCGGAGACGCGGCTGTGGACCTCGCCGCCGCCGAGCTCCTCCGCGGTGACGACCTCGCCGGTGGCGGCCTTCACCAGCGGCGGGCCGCCGAGGAAGATCGTGCCCTGGTTGCGGACGATGACGGCCTCGTCGCTCATCGCCGGGACGTACGCGCCGCCCGCGGTGCAGGAGCCGAGGACGGCGGCGATCTGCGGGATGCCGGCGCCCGACATGCGGGCCTGGTTGTAGAAGATGCGGCCGAAGTGCTCGCGGTCGGGGAAGACCTCGTCCTGCATCGGCAGGAACGCGCCGCCCGAGTCGACCAGGTACAGGCAGGGGAGGCGGTTCTCCAGCGCCACCTCCTGCGCCCGCAGGTGCTTCTTGACCGTCATCGGGTAGTACGTGCCGCCCTTGACGGTGGCGTCGTTCGCGACGATGACGCACTCGCGGCCGCTGACCCGCCCGATGCCCGCGATGACCCCGGCCGCCGGGGCCGCGCCCCCGTACATGCCCTCGGCGGCCAGCGGGGCGAGCTCCAGGAACGGCGAACCCGGGTCGAGCAGCGCGTCCACCCGGTCGCGGGGCAGCAGCTTCCCGCGCGCCGTGTGGCGGGCCCGGGCCTTCTCGCCGCCGCCGAGGCGGACCGCTTCCAGGCGGGCGCGCAGCCCCTCGGACAGTTCGAGGTGGGCCGCCTCGTTGGTGCGCCAGGCCTCGGACGCCGGGTCCGCGGTGCTGGTCAGCACGGGTGCCTGCTGCATCGGTCGAGCTCCCTTGCTCGGATCCACGGTTAATGAGCGTTAACGTCTGTGGCGCCTAGGTTAACGACCGCTAACGGCCCTGTCTAGAATGGTTGCCCATGAGCACTTCAGCGGCCGCACCCACCCGTCGCGAGCAGATCCTCAGCGAGGCCGCACGCCTCTTCGCCGAACGCGGCTTCCACGGCGTCGGCGTCGACGAGATAGGCGCGGCGGTGGGCATCAGCGGCCCCGGGCTCTACCGGCACTTCGCCGGGAAGGACGCCATGCTCGCCGAGCTGCTCGTCGGGATCAGCGAGCGGCTGCTCACCGGCGGCCGGCGCCGCGTCGAGGAGGCCGCCGGCGACCCGGCCGCCGTCCTGGCCTCGCTGATCGACGGCCACATAGACTTCGCCCTCGACGACCGCGCCCTCATCACCCTCCACGACCGCGAGCTGGACCGGCTGCGCGACGCCGACCGCAAGCTCGTACGGCAGCTCCAGCGCCAGTACGTCGAACTGTGGGTGGCCGTCGTGCGCGAACTGCACCCCGGCGTCGGCGAGGCCGAGGTCCGCGTCGCCGTCCACGCCGTCTTCGGCCTGCTGAACTCCACCCCGCACCTCGGGACACCCGGCCGGGAGGCCACGGAGTCGCTGCTGCGGCGGCTCGCGCACGGCGCGTTCGGGGCGCTGAGCGCGTGACGCGCCCGGTCCGCCGCTTGGGATGGAAGCCCCGCCTCCGGCGGGGCGGCGGCACAATGGGCCGCATGCCGAAGCCGACTGAGCCGACCGTGCCGATACCGACGTCCGTACCGACCCGCGCCGAACTGGTGGAACACCTGGTCCGCACGCGGATCGCCGGACAGGTCGCCACCCCCCGCGAGAACAACCTGGCCCACTACCGGGCCCTCGCCAACGGCGACCGGCACTACTGGCTCGGCCTCGACCTCGGCGACCGCTGGAGCGACGAGCAGGACGTCCTCGCGGTGATGGCGGAGCGCTGCGGCGTCGTCGACGACGCCGAGCACCGGCAGGGCCAGGACACCATCGACCCCGAGCTGACCGCCGCCGCGCTCGACCGGATGGCGGCCCGGCTGCGCAAGGCGGCCCTGGACCGGCAGAGCGTCCTCTTCGCCACCGGGCACCCGGGCGGCCTGCTGGACGTGCACCGCGCGACGGCCGCGGCGCTGCGGGCCGCGGGCTGCGAGATCGTCGCCATCCCCTCCGGGCTCGTCGCCGACGAGGCCTCGGTGTGGCAGTTCGCCGACGTCGCGGTCCTGGAGCGGGGCGCCACCCTGTGGCACACCCACTCCCCGGAGCCGATGGCCGCGATCCTCGACGGGCTCGCGGCCGCGGGCCGGCCCCTGCCGGACCTGGTCGTCGCCGACCACGGCTGGGCGGGCTGCGCGGCGCAGCGCGGCGTGGACGCGGTGGGGTACGCGGACTGCAACGACCCGGCGCTCTTCCTCGGCGAGGCCGAGGGCACCGTGCAGGTGGTGGTCCCGCTGGACGACCACGTCCGCGACCCGCGCTACTACGACCCCCTGGTCGCGTACCTGCTGGACGCGGCCGGCCTCGCGGGCTGAGAGGTCCGGCGCGGCGCGGCGCGGACGGACCGGGCGCTGTCGCACCGCGCCCGGGCGTCAGGCGCGCCGCGCCGGTCCGTGCGTCAGGCGCGCGGGACGCGGACCACGCCCTCCTGGATGACGGTGACGGCCAGGCGGCCGTCCCGGGTCCAGATGCGGGCCTGGCCGAGCCCGCGCCCCCCGTGCGAGGTCGGCGAGTCCTGGTCGTACAGGAGCCACTCGTCGGCGCGGAACGGCCGGTGGAACCACATCGCGTGGTCGAGGGAGGCGCCGACCACGTCGCCGACGGCCCAGCCGCCCCGGCCGTGCGCGAGCAGCACCGAGTCCAGCAGGGTCATGTCCGAGACGTACGTGGCCAGGCAGGTGTGCAGCAGCGGGTCGTCCCCGTCGAGCTTGCCCGCGGTGCGGAACCACACCTGCGAGCGCGGCTCGACGGGCTCGCCGATGGTGCCCCACGGCGGGGTGGTGGCGTACCGCAGGTCCACGGCGGCCCGCGACTCCAGCAGCCGCTCGACCGTGGCCTCGTCCTGGAACAGGTGCCGGTGGGCGGGCAGGTCCTCGGCGGCCGTGGGCAGCGTCTCCGGGTCCGGGGCGCCGGGCATGGCGACCTGGTGGTCGAGGCCCTCCTCGTACGTCTGGAAGGACGCCGAGAGGTGGAAGATCGGCTGGCCGTGCTGGACGGCGACGACCCGCCGGGTGGTGAAGGAGCGCCCGTCGCGGATGCGGTCCACGGAGTAGACGATGGGCGCGCCGGCGTCCCCCGTGCGCAGGAAGTACGAGTGCAGGGAGTGCGCGGTGCGGTCCCCGGGCACGGTCCGCCCGGCCGCGACCAGCGCCTGCGCCGCGACCTGCCCGCCGAACACCCGCGGCACCAGGGAGGTGCGGCTCTGGCCGCGGAAGATGTTCTCCTCGATCTGCTCAAGGTCGAGCAGATCGAGGAGATCGGTCAGTGCCTTGCTCAAGGGGTCTTACAGCCCCATCGACTTGGCGATGATCGTCTTCATGATCTCGCTGGTGCCGCCGTAGATGCGGTTGACGCGGTTGTCGGCGTACAGGCGGGCGATCGGGTACTCGTTCATGTAGCCGTAGCCGCCGTGCAGCTGGAGGCAGCGGTCGATGACGCGGTGGGCGACCTCGGTGCAGAACAGCTTCGCGGAGGCGGCCTCGGCCGGGGTCAGCTCGCCGGCGTCCAGGGCCTCCAGGGCGCGGTCGGCGACGGCCTGGGCGGCGTCCACCTCGGCCTGGCAGGCGGCCAGCTCGAACTTGGTGTTCTGGAAGTGGGCGACCGGCTTGCCGAAGACGGTGCGCTCGGTCACGTACTGCTGGGCGAAGCGGACGGCCGCGGCGGCCTGGGCGTACGCGCCGAAGGCGATGCCCCAGCGCTCGGAGGCCAGGTTGTGGCCGAGGTAGTAGAAGCCCTTGCCCTCCTCGCCGAGCAGGTCCTCGACCGGGACCTTGACGTCGACGAAGGCCAGCTCGGCGGTGTCGGAGGTCTTCAGGCCCAGCTTGTCGAGCTTGCGGCCGATGGAGTAGCCCTCGGACTTGGTGTCCACGGCGAACAGGGAGATGCCGAAGCGGCGGTCCTGCTCGGTCGGGGCGGAGGTGCGGGCGCAGACGATGACGCGGTCGGCGTGCACACCGCCGGTGATGAAGGTCTTGGCGCCGTTGAGGACGTAGTGGGTGCCGTCCTCAGAGAGCTTCGCGGTGGTCTTCATGCCCGCGACGTCGGAGCCGGTGCCCGGCTCGGTCATCGCCAGCGCCCACATCTCCTCGCCGGAGACGAACTTCGGGAGGTAGCGCTTCTTCTGCTCGTCGGTGGCGAGCATCTTGATGTAGGGCAGGGCGAGCAGGACGTGCACGCCGGAGCCGCCGAAGTTGACGCCCGCGCGGGAGGTCTCCTCGTACAGGACGGCCTCGAACTTGTGGGTGTCCAGGCCGGCGCCGCCGAACTCCTCGGGGACGTTGATGCCGAAGACGCCCAGCTCGCCGAGCTTGTAGTAGAAGTCGCGGGGCGCCTGGCCGGCGGCGAACCACTCGTCGTAGACCGGTACGACCTCGGCCTCGATGAAGGCGCGGAGGGTCTCCCGGAAGGCCTCGTGGTCCTCGTTGAACACCGTACGGCGCACGGCCGGCTCCCTTCGTCGCGGCAGTCCGCCGCCTGTGTCTAAGCGCTTGCTCATACCAAAGTTACCGGCGAGTTGGCGACTCTGTCCAGAGCTCGGCAGACGGTATGACAAGCGCCACCCCCGCTGGTGGCGGCGCCGGCGGCGGCCTCGGGGGAGACCCTGCCGACTCCCCTGACCGCGCGGGGGTGTTCCCGCAGGGGGCGGCTCCTGCCGGCGGAGGATCCGGCGGGCGGCCGGTGATCACCAGGATGGGAGCCGTCCCGCACCGCCCCGAGCCGACCCACCGGGAGCCCGTATGAACCGCCCTGCCCGCACCGCCCTCGCCGCCGCCCTCCTCCTCGGCCTCGCCGGGGTGCCGGACCGGGACGCGACGGCCGCCCTCATCCGCGTCGGCGGGAACGGCCGCTGGACGGGCGCGGCCGGCGTCCGCGACCTGCGCACCGGCGCCCCGGTCCTGGAGGACGCCCGCTTCCGGGCCGGCTCCACCACCAAGGTGGTCACCGCCGCGCTCGTCCTCCAGCTCGCCGCCGAGGGCCGGATCGACCTGGAAGCCCCCGTCCAGCAGCTGATGCCGGGGCTGCTGCCCGCGACGTTCGCCAAGCCCGTCACCGTCCGCCACCTGCTCACCTTCACCAGCGGCATCCAGGGCGGCGACGGCTTCGGCGACACCGTCGCCGAGGAGTACCCGCACCGCTTCGAGACGATCACCCCGCAGCAGTCCGTGGCCTCCGGCACCGCCAAGGGCCCGGCCTTCGATCCGGGCACGCGGCAGCAGTACAACAACATCAACTACACGATCCTCGGCATGCTGGTGGAGAAGGCCACGGGCGACACCTACGCCCACCAGGCCGAGGTCCGGATCTTCCGCCCGCTCGGCATGACCGGCACGTCCTTCCCGCGCGGCACCGACCCCCGCATCCACGGCCCCCACCACCGCGGCTACCAGCTGATCGACGGCAAGCCGGTCGACGTCACCGAGTGGAACATGTCCGACCGCTTCGCCGCGGGCGACATGATCTCCACCACCCGCGACATGGAGCGCTTCCTCACCGCGCTCTTCCGCGGCCGCGTCGTCCCCGCGCCACAGCTGGAGGAGATGTTCACCGTCCCGGACGTCCCCGGCGCCACGCGCAGCGCCGGCCTGCAGCGGTTCACCGTGAACGGCAAGGAGGTGTGGGGCAAGACCGGCGCCCGGCCCGGCTACCACACGGTGGTCGCCGCGACCCGCGACCTGTCCCGCACCCTCGTCTACTCCGTCAACAGCACCGACGCCAAGGGCGACGGACTGGCGATCTTCCAGCGGTTCGGACTGGCGGCCTTCAACCGCTGACCGGGGGGCCGGCCGGCGGCGCCTCCCCGTCCGCCGCCGTGCGCAGCGCGAACCACAGCTCCATGCGGACGTCCGCGTCGTCCAGGTCCCGGTCCAGGAGCGCCGCGGTGCGGGCGATCCGCTGGCGGACGGTGTTGCGGTGCACCCCCAGGTCGGCGGCCGTGCGGTCCCAGCTGCCGTGCCGGGCCAGCCAGGCGCGCAGCGTCTCCCTCAGGGCGGGGGAGAGCGGCCCGAGCAGGGCCTCGGCGTGGGCGCGGGCCTCGGCCTCGCCGACGAGGCCCGCCAGGCCCGGCTCGGTGTGCCGGGCCAGGGACGCACGGGCCGCCTCGGCGCGGGCCAGGGCACGGCGGGCCTGCGCGTCGGCCACGGCCAGGGCGTCCGGCGCGGCCGGGGCGCTGACCCCGAGCCGCCACCCGGGCTGCGGGGCCGGATCCCGGTCGGTGAGGAGCCGTACGGCCGGCCCGTCCGGATCGGCCAGTACGGTGCCCAGCGCGGCAGCCAGGCCCCGCGGGTCGGCACCGCCGCGGGCGTGGACCGCGTACCAGGGGCCCGGACCGCCCAGCGCCGCCGCGGGGGAGCCGCCCAGCAGCAGCCGGGTCAGCGCCGCGGCCTGCTCCCCGGCCGGCCGCTCGGCGGTGAGCAGCGTCAGCAGCACCGCCGCGACCGAGGCGACGGTGTGGTCCCCCGGGGACCGGGCCGGGGCGGCGGTGCCCAGGGCGGCCTGCCGGTCCGCGTGCCGGCCCAGGGCATGGGCCGCCAGGTGCCAGCCGTCCGCCTGGTCCGTGGCGGTGGCCGGGCCGCCGGGCCGCCCCACCCGGGCCAGCAGCGCGTCCAGCGCCTCCCGGGCCCCCGCCGCGGCCGGCGGCGGACTGCCCGCGGCCCGGCCGTCCGGCCACAGCACGACGTACCCGCCGAGGCCGGCCGCGAGCCGCGACAGCACCGCCGGGACCGGGTCGGGGCGGGCCGCCGCGGCGGCGAGGGCCTGCTGGGCCTCGGTCACCCGGCGCAGCTCCCGCGTCCGCGCCTCGGCCATCAGCCGCCACACGGCTCGGGCCACCGCGGTGAACGGGGTCCGCGGTGGCACCTCCACCAGCGGCAGCCCGTGCCGCGCGCACTGGCCGAGGCGTGCCCGCGGCACGGGCGGCACCGGCGAGGCGGGATCCCCGCCGGGGCCCGGAACATCCGGTGTGCGGGATTCATCCATGGATACTCCGGACATGTCAGCAGGGCCGTATGGAGGAAACGTACACTTCGCGCCCTCCCGGCCGCGCCGTACGCTCGAAGGACCGCACCAGCAGGACCTCACGAAGGGCACCCCATGAGCACCGAGCAGACGCCGCGCGGACCGGTCGACTCCTCCCGCATCCCGCGCTACGCGGGCCCCGCGACGTTCGCGCGACTGCCCCGCCTGGACGAGGTCGGCTCCGCCGACGTCGCCGTCGTCGGCGTGCCCTTCGACTCCGGCGTCTCCTACCGCCCCGGCGCCCGCTTCGGCGGCAACGCCATCCGTGAGGCCTCCCGCCTGCTGCGCCCGTACAACCCGGCGCAGGACGCCTCCCCCTTCGCGCTGGCGCAGGTCGCCGACGCCGGCGACATCGCCGTGAACCCCTTCAACATCAACGAGGCCGTCGAGACGGTCGAGGCCGCGGCAGACGAGCTGCTGAACGCCGGCTCCCGCCTGATGACCCTCGGCGGCGACCACACCATCGCCCTGCCGCTGCTGCGCTCGGTCGCGAAGAAGCACGGCCCGGTCGCCCTGCTGCACTTCGACGCCCACCTGGACACCTGGGACACCTACTTCGGCGCCGAGTACACGCACGGCACCCCGTTCCGCCGCGCCGTCGAGGAGGGCATCCTCGACACCGAGGCGCTCTCCCACGTCGGCACCCGCGGCCCGCTGTACGGCAAGCAGGACCTCGACGACGACGCCAAGATGGGCTTCGGCATCGTCACCTCCGCCGACGTCTACCGCCGCGGCGCCGACGAGGTCGCCGACCAGCTGCGCCAGCGCATCGGCGACCGCCCGCTGTACATCTCCATCGACATCGACGTCCTCGACCCGGCCCACGCCCCCGGCACCGGCACGCCCGAGGCGGGCGGCATGACCTCCCGCGAGCTCCTGGAGATCATCCGCGGCCTGTCCTCCTGCAACCTGGTCTCCGCGGACGTCGTCGAGGTCGCCCCGGCGTACGATCACGCCGAGATCACCTCGGTCGCGGCCTCGCACACCGCGTACGAGCTGACCACCATCATGAGCCGCCAGATCGCGGCCGCGAAGGGCAAGTAGGCGCCACGCCCTTCGGCACGTCGGCACGGAAGGCCCGCACAGCGTGACGCACGACCACGACCTGGTACTCCGCCCCACCGACGCCCAGCGGGCGGCGGCCCTCGCCGCCCCGCCGGGCCGCACGGGCGGGGACCTGGTCGTGGAGACGCTGCGCGGGCTCGGCGCGACGACCGTGTTCGGACTGCCGGGGCAGCACGCCCTCGGCCTGTTCGACGCGGTCGGCCGCTCCGACCTGCGGCTCGTCACGCTGCGGGTGGAGAACAACGCCGGCTTCGCGGCCGACGCGTACGGCCGGCTGACCGGCGAGGCCGTGCCGCTGCTGCTGTCGACCGGCCCGGGCGCGCTCACCGCGCTGCCCGCCCTGGCGGAGGCGGCCGCCGCCTCCTCACCGGTCCTCGCGATCTCCTCGCAGGTGCCGACCGCCGGCCTCGGCGGCGGACGCCGCGGCCACCTGCACGAACTGCGCGACCAGACCGCCTCCTTCCGGGACGTCGTCAAGTCCGTCCACTCCGCCCGCACCCCCTCGCAGATCCCCTCCGCCGTCGCCGCGGCGTGGGAGTCGGCGCTGACGGCGCCGCACGGCCCGGTCTGGGTGGAGATCCCCGAGGACGTCCTGCGGGCCGAAACGTTCATCCCGCAGGTCACCGGCATGGACGCCACCCCGCACGAGCTCGCCCCGCGCCCCGAGCTGACCGCGCTCGCCGCGCACTGGCTGGAGCACGCCGAACGCCCGGCGATCCTCGCGGGCGGCGGCGTCATCCGCTCGGACGCGGCCGGAAAGCTGAAACAGCTCGCGGAGCGCCTCGACGCGCCCGTCGCCACCACCTTCGGCGGCAAGGGCGCCTTCCCCTGGAAGCACCCGCTGTCCCTCCAGTCCTGGCTGGAGGACCGCCACACCACCGACTTCCTCGAAGACGCGGACGTCCTGCTGGTGGTCGGCTCCGGGCTCGGCGAGCTGTCGTCGAACTACCACACGTTCCGCCCCCGCGGCCGCGTCGTCCAGATCGAGGCCGACCCCGGCAAGCTGGAGTCCAACCACACCGCGCTCGGCATCCACGCCGACGCCCGCCTCGCCCTCCAGGCCCTCCTGGAGACCGTCGCCGAACGACGCGACCCGGCCGCCGCCGAGCGCGTCCGCACCGTCCTGTCCGCCGTCAAGGCCCGCCTCGCCGGCCAGGGCCTCGCCCTGGAGCAGGGCCTGCTGGCGTCGATCCGCTCCGCCCTGCCCGCCCGCTCCCCGTCGTTCTGGGACATGACGATCCTGGCCTACTGGGCCTGGTCCGCCTTCGACCCGCGGCACCCCAACACCATGCACTCGGCACAGGGCGCGGGCGGCCTCGGCTACGCCTTCCCCGCCGCCCTCGGAGCCTGCCTGGCCGAGCCGGGCACCCCCGTCCTCGCCGTCTCCGGCGACGGCGGCGCCATGTACTCCCTCGCCGAACTGGCCACGGCCCGCCAGCACGACCTCGACGTCACCTGGCTGATCGTCGACGACGGCGGCTACGGCATCCTCCGCGAGTACATGGCCGACGCCTTCGACGGCCGCACCGCCGGCACCGAACTCACCCGCCCCGACTTCGCCGCCCTGGCCGAGTCCTTCGGCGTCCCCGCCGTCACGACCACCCCGGACGCCCTCCGCGCGGACCTGGAGAAGGCCCTGGCCGCATCCGGCCCGTCGGTGGTGGTCCTTCCGGCCAAACTCCGCATGTTCGCCCCGACCCACGTGTAGGACCGGGCCGCGCTCGCTAGGTTGGCCGCGATCACGAGCACGGAACGCGAGGGGGAGCGGTGTCGTTCGAGGGTGACTCAGGCCGGTCCGGGCAGTCCGCGGCGCCCGACGGCCCGCCGCCGCGGATGCGGCTGAACCAGCTCGCCGCCGACCCCGGCGGCGGCAGCGCGGCGCCCGGCGGGCCCGGCCTGCTGGCCACGGCGCCTCCCGAGAAGAAGAAGGCCGCCAACACCATCGAGAACGTCCTCCAGCCCGGCACGACGAAGGCCGCGGACGCGGCCGACGAGCCGACCAGGACCGCGGTCAAGGCCTTCACCGGCTGGGACACCGCGGCCGGCCTGGCCAAGGCCCACACCCACTGGGACGACCAGGTCAAGCGCCTCATGGCCCGCCTCGCCTCGGAGAAGACCGCCCTGCGCGGCGCGTCCACCCTCTTCACCGGGAACGACCAGCTGACGGGCCGGAGCTTCCAGCCGGTGCAGTCCAAGGTCACGGGACTGTAGGGGGCGGGCCGGACGTGCCGAGCTACGCGGAGATCATGCAGACGGACCTGTCCGCGCTCACCACCGCCGCCGAGGGCTGGAAAGCCATGGCGGCGCAGTTCAAGACCCTGGAGGACGTCTACAGGGACGAGGTCCAGAAGGTGTCCGCCGGCAACGGCTGGCAGGGCTCCGCCGCCACCACCGCCGCCGGCAGCTCCGCCGCCACCCGCCAGGAGTACGCGTCGGCGCAGAAGGAGGCGCTGGCCATGGAATCGCTGCTGCGCGACGCGCACGCCCGGTTCACCGAGCTCAAGAGCCGGCTCGCCTCGGCCGTCGCGGACGCGCAGGCCGCCGGCATGAAGGTCTCCGACGCGGGCGTCGCGAGCTACGACTACTCCAAGGCCGACGCCGCCACCGCGAACGCCCTCCGGCACGACCCCGACCTCCCGGAGACCGAGCGCGCCTGGACCCGCCGGATCGCCGACACCGTCAAGGCCGTCACCGAATTCGACGCGGACGTCAAGACCGCCCTGCTGAACGCCTCCGGCGCGGACGGCACCGCGATGTTCGGCTTCAACGCCAAGCCCGTCAACGACGTCGAAGCCGTGGAGGCGCTCGCCCTCACCCACAGGATCCGCCAGGGCAAGGCCTCCCCGGAGGAACTGCGGCACTTCGACGAGGTCCTGAAGCAGAACTCCCGGGACAAGCACTTCGCCGAGGCGTACCTGCACGCCATGGGAGCGAAGGACACCCTCCTGCTCGCCGACCAGATGCACCTGGCGTCGAACGAGCGCGGCGCGTCGGCCGCCGAACGGGGGCTCCACGAGTCGATCAACGCGGGCCTCGCCGGCACGATCGCCTCCGGCACCAAGGACCCGGACGGGTACACGTACAAGCCGTTCGTGAACGGGCTCAAGGAGCACGGCCCCGAGCTCGTCGCCAAGGGCCTGCGGCCCACGTACGGCTATCAGGCGCTGGTCACCCTCATGGCGAACGGCGACGGCTACGGCAGGCAGTTCCTGAACGACGTCGGCCACGGCATGATCGAGGCCGAGAAGTCCAAGCCGCACATGTACGACCACGCCTACGACCCCCAGCGCCCCGACCTGATCGGGGACCCGCTGGACGGCCTGCTCGGCATCATGGGCAAGAGCCCCGACGCGGCGACGTACTTCCTCGACCCCGAGGCACCCGGCAACAAGAACGAGCACCTCACATACCTGCTCACCGAACGCGACATGCCGGACCCGTACGTCTCCACCGGCTACGGCCCCCCGATGGCGATGCACGGCGACAAGACGGCCGGCCTCGGCGCGGCCCTCCAGGCAGCGGCGACCGGCCACACCGACGGCGAGAAACTCGGCCCGGCAGGCCCGCACACGGAAGGCCAGGCCCGGGTCATGCACCACGCCGTGCGCCTCCTCGACCGGGAGATGGACGGCGACGAGTTCCCGAAGGACCTGGAGGGCCTGCGGCGGCCGATGGCGAAGGCGCTGGCCGACTACGTGGGGGACACGCACGACATCCTGGGCGGATCGAAGACGGACCTGGGAGGCATCCACGGCAGCGACGCCATCCACGGTTCGGGCGACAAGGCCCAGATCGCGGTCGGCCAGGCCAGCCTGATCCGCGTCATGCGAGGCGTGGCCGACGACGGCCCGGCGTTCGCCCTGCTGGTCGAGGCGGAACGGGCGTACGCGGCGGAACAGCTGGCCAAGGCAGCCCCGTACAAGGGCGACCTCCACGGGGTCAGTGCGGACTGGGACAACCGCGCGCACGGCATCGGCGCGGCGAGCGGTGCCTTGAACGGCATCGGGGCAGACGTCTACCGCGACAAGGAAGAAGACGCGGTCAAGTGGGCGGAAGGCACGTCGGAGCACACGGCAGCCGCCGTCAACGGGCTCATCGGTGAGATCCCTGTCGTGGGCACGGTAGGCGGATCGCTGATCGACTCGGTCAAGTACCAGTGGCTCGAAGGGGTCAAGGACGAGGCCGAGGAGCAGGGCAAGAAGGACTCCAGCAAGAACTACGGGGCGGGCATGGAAGCGAGCAACCAGCTGTTTGATGCGTGGGGGAGGCAGCAGGGGATCACCGAGGACCCTGCGTTCAAGCACGCCCGCAACGAGATGGGCCAGGCGTACACGACCGGTCGGGATGCCGCCCGTGCGCACCTCAGGTCCTGACGTGCGCAGGACGCTTGGCCGCTCGACGGCTGCGCTCGTGTGCGTGGTGCTCCTGGCAGCATGCGGCTCGGACGACACCGAAGAGAAGGCGGCGGGTGTGTGCGAGGCCCCCTCCGCTTCCGAAGAAGCGGTTTTCCTACGGGAGATCCTGCAGACCGAGGCGTTCACGACGGACCAGCGCAAGCCGAAGGACGAGCTGGTGCGCAAGCTGAAGCGAGACTTGCGTTCCCTGCCGCCCGACCGGGACACGTTCCACCACCTCGCGTGCAGGTTCGCGACGGCAAGCGATACGGGGTACGCCGGGGCCAACTTCTCGTACGCGTGGATGCCGCGTACCGCTCCTCGGAAGCCGCTGATCGGCGACGACGTGGCGTACGACGTGAACGGTGTGCGCGTCGTGGCGGGCGCCACGATGGCGAAGCTGCTCGTCCCGTGCGATATGCCCGGTGACCTCGTGGAGCAGTCGCAGAAGGCGGACCTGTACACCGACGTGTACTTCCACTTCGTCCGCTCCGAGCCCGACAGGAGCCAAGCCGGAAAGGACAAGCGGGCGGCCTTGACCTATCTCGTGACCCGCCACATCACCGACGCGCTCGGCTGCGAGAACAGGCCCCTGGAGCAGCCCCCGACCGTGAAGCCGCTCCCCGCCCCTACCCCCTGACGGGGAACTCGGCCCACACCGTCTTGCCGATGCCGTGCGGGCGGGGGCCGTGGCCCTGGGGGGAGCAGCCACGATGCGTCAGAAGGGGCAACGTCCACGTTCCTCACCCACTTATCTAGATAGGTGTTCAGTGAAGCGCCATTCGGAGGCTGTGGCGTGTGGGTGTCTAGATATGTTCGCGACTGTGTGATCAGGTATGCGAAAGCAGCCAATCGTGCCCTCTGCCGCCCCCTAGGCTGTCCGGAGATGATCGGGGAGGGATGGCATGCCTCGTGGCGCCCAGAAGCGGCAGCCCAAGTACCAGCGCATCGCCGCCGACTTGAAGGACGGCATTGCGTCCGGCCGGTACGGACCCGGCGACCGGCTGCCCGGTGAGAGCGACCTGATGGCCACCTACGGCGTGGCCCGGATGACCGCCCGCCAGGCGTTCGCGGCGCTCCAGGCCGAGGGGCTGGTCGAGCCCCGCAAGGGTGCGGGGGTCTTCGTCCGGGAGTTCAAGGTCGGCATCCGGCGCCGCGGGATCCAGCGACTCGCCGTCGAGGTGTGGGGCGCGGGCGGTTCCATCTGGGCCGCCGACGCCACTGCACACGATGTCACCGTGCACCCGCTCGGCGTCGCCGAGGAGCCCGCCCCGGGCGCCTTGGCCGCGGCCCTCGCGGTTCCGGTCGGGGCGGCCGTCCTCGTCCGCCGCAGGAAGTTCCTCCTCGACGGCAGGCCGGTCATGCTGGCCACCTCCTACCTGGACGCCGCCCTCGCCGCCGGCACCCGCATCGCCGAGCCGGACACCGGGCCCGGCGGGGTCTACGCCCGGCTCGCCGAGCTCGGGCGGGGGCCCGTGCGGTTCCGGGAGGAGATCCGGTCACGGATGCCCGCGCCGGAGGAGGCCAAGGCGCTCGCCCTCGGGCCAGGGACGCCCGTCGTGCTGGTGTGCCGCACCGCCTTCGACGCCGACCGGCGGGTCGTCGAGGTCAACGAGATGGCGCTCGACTCCGCCGCGTACGTCCTGGAGTACGAGTTCGACGCCGTCTGACGCCCTTCGGGTGATGACGCTGTGTCACGGCCGGGATCCGGGAGCGGTCGGTGGCGGCTGTGGGAGCGTACCCGTGAGCCGATCCTCGTCGATCCGGGAGCGGAGGCGCAGACCCCGTCATGCCCGCAATCCCCCGAAGCCTCGCCGCAGCGGCGGCCGCGACCGTGCTGGCCGCCGTCCTCACCGCCTGCCAGGAACCCGCTCCGACCCCGGAGCCCGACACACTGCCGTCCACGGCGGCGGAGCCGTCCGGCACCGGCACCTCCTCGGACACGCTGTTCCTGGGGGGAAGCGCCCACCGGTCCCGCCCGGCCGTCCACGTGCCCACCGCGCCCGTGGGCAAGCCGGTCGAACGGAACCTCGACATCACCAACGCCAAGAGTGAGGCCGACACCGTGACCAGCGTTTCGGCGGGCGAGACCGTGAGGAGGGCGGCGGCGGGATTCCGCCAGGGGGACCTGTCCCTCGCGAAGGACGGCTGCACCGGCGTCGAACTGCCGCCCCAAGGAAGCTGCACGGTCGTGATCCGGCACGTGGCCTCCGAACCCGGCGGCTACAGCGGGCAGGTCACCGTCGAGACCTCCGACAGCGAGGTCTACACGGTCGACGTCATCGGCGAGGCGACGACCGCCGGCGAGACCACCGGCGGCACCGAGGAACCGACCGGCCCGTCGCCGACGGGGGACGCCGCGCCCACGGACGCCACCCCCACCGAGGACCCGTCGCCGACGGAGGACGCCGAGCCCACGGAGGCCACTCCCACCGAGGAACCGCCCGCCGCGATCATGGGCTGATCTCCAGCCGGACGGAGTCGTCGTCGGGGATCACCGCCAGGCGGGGCTCCTGGCGGGTGAGGGCGTGGGAGATCAGGTAGAAGCGGGCCGGTGACTTCGCGAGCAGCCGGAAACCGCGGTACTGGTACCGGTACGGAGCCATGCCCGGGCCCGTGTCGACGAAGCGGATGTCCTCCAGGTGGTGGGGGACGCGCACCGTCGAGTGGACGATGACCCGGGGGCACTCGTCGTCGACGCACCCCGTGGCCGCGAGGCCGCCGGCCGCGGTCCTGCCCGCCTGGGCCGCGTACCGTGCCATGGCGAAGAACAGGCTCAGCGTGAGCAGCCCGATCAGCAGGGCGCCGCCCGCCAGCCACAGGCGGTCGCCCGTCAGGGCCCCCCGGTCGCGGTCGTCGCGCCGGGGCCGCCCCAGGTGCATCTGGACGGCGAAGAACGCCAGCGTGGCCCCCAGCGCCACGATCAGGCAGGGCAGGAACTCGCGCACCCACCCCTGCGGCAGGCGCGGAATCCGGCTCTCCAGGAAGAACGCCGGGAACCCGGCCAGGACCAGCAGCATGCCGACGGCCAGCAGCGACAGCACCACCTTGTGGCGCACCGCCTCGCGGCCCGGCACCGCCAGGGCCCGGCCCACCGCGCCCAGGACCAGCAGGACGACCAGCCCGCAGACCAGCAGCAGCCAGAACGGGAAGAAGACGGCGGTCGGGCTCTTGGCGACGTAGGTGTGCATGGAGAGCTGCAGATCGTTCGCCGGGATGCCGAAGTAGGCGTAGTACGCGTCGGTGTACGTCCGGCCGAAGTAGTAGAGGAGGCCGAGGACGACGGTCGCCGGAGCCGTGACGTACGCCACCTTCTCCAGGGCCGACCCCCGGTCGCGCCCCCCGTCCGGCGGCGGCTGCTCCTGCGGCTCGGGCATGCGCCCAGCATGGGCGCGCCCGCCGGGCGCCGCACGCGGGGCGGCGCCGCACGGCTGAGCCGGCCGCCCCGGCGCCGCGGGCGCGTTCACGCGGACGGCCGCGCCCCGCGTGCGCCCGACGTGACACATCCGCACCGTCGAGATGTTGCGGCGGGATGAAATCCGCCGGTCGGCGCGTTGGGGGAGGCGGCAGCGACGGACGACGGGGAGGCAGAACGTGGCGGCGGCGCAGACAGAGCAGACAGCCGGGACGAGGGCGAGGGACGACGGGCCGCGAGGGAAAGCCCCCGGCTGGGCCAGGCGGCTCACGGCGTACACCTGGCGGTACAAGGCCAACGTGCTCCTCGCGCTCGGCTCCTCGCTCGCCGGCATGGCCGTCACGGCCCTCGTCCCGCTCGTCACCAAGGTCATCATCGACGACGTCATCGGCGACCACAGCAAGCCCATGGCCCCCTGGGCCGGCCTGCTGATCGGCGCTGCGCTGCTCGTCTACGCCTTCACCTACATACGCCGCTACTACGGCGGGCGCCTCGCCCTGGACGTGCAGCACGACCTGCGCACCGACATGTACGCGACCATCGCCCGGCTCGACGGCCGGCGCCAGGACGAGCTGTCCACCGGCCAGGTCGTCGGCCGCGCCACGAGCGACCTCCAGCTCATCCAGGGCCTCCTCTTCATGCTGCCGATGACCGTCGGCAACTTCCTCCTCTTCGGGATATCCCTCGGCGTCATGCTGTGGCTGTCGCCGCTGCTGACGCTCGTCGCGCTGCTGATGGCACCCGCCCTGTGGTTCATCGCCCAGCGCAGCCGCAAGCGGCTCTTCCCCGCCACCTGGTGGGCGCAGGGCCAGGCCGCCGCCGTCGCGTCCGTCGTCGACGGCGCAGTGACCGGCGTCCGCGTCGTCAAGGGCTTCGGACAGGAGGAGCAGGAGACCGCCAAGCTGCGCGACGCAGGCCGCCGGCTCTTCGCCGGCCGGCTGCGGACCATACGCCTGAACTCCCGCTACACCCCCGCCCTCCAGGCCGTCCCCGCCCTCGCCCAGGTCGCCATGCTGGCCCTCGGCGGCTGGATGGCCACCCGCGGGCAGGTCAGCCTCGGCACGTTCGTCGCCTTCTCCACCTACCTCGCCCAGCTCGTCGGTCCCGTCCGCATGCTGGCCATGGTGCTCACCGTCGGCCAGCAGGCCCGCGCCGGCGCCGAGCGCGTGTTCGAGCTCGTCGACACCGAGCCCGCCATCCGGGAGGGCTCCCACGAGCTGCCCGCCGACGCGCCCGCGACCGTCGAGTTCGACGGGGTCGTCTTCGGCTACGACCCCGAGCGGCCCGTCCTCGACGGGTTCTCCCTCACCGTCCGCGCCGGCGAGACCGTCGCCGTCGTCGGATCCTCCGGCTCCGGCAAGTCGACGCTCTCCCTCCTCCTGCCGCGCTTCTACGACGCCGACCGCGGCACCGTCCGCGTCGGCGGGCACGACGTACGGGACCTCACCTACGACTCGCTGCGCGCCGCCATCGGCCTCGTCCCCGAGGACTCCTTCCTCTTCTCCGACAGCATCCGCGCGAACATAGCCTTCGGCCGGCCCGACGCCACCGACGCCGAGATCCGGGCCGCCGCCCGCGCCGCGCAGGCGGAGGGCTTCGTCGAAGCCCTGCCCGCCGGGTACGACACCAAGGTCGGCGAGCAGGGCCTGACCCTCTCCGGCGGCCAGCGCCAGCGCATCGCCCTGGCCCGCGCGATCCTCACCGACCCGCGCCTGCTGCTCCTCGACGACGCCACCTCGGCCGTCGACGCCCGCGTCGAACACGAGATCCACGAGGCGCTGCGCGCCGTCATGGCGGGCCGCACCACCCTGCTGATCGCGCACCGCCGCTCCACGCTCGCGCTCGCCGACCGGATCGCCGTACTCGACCGCGGGCGCCTCGCCGACATCGGCACCCACGAGGAGCTGGAGCGCCGCTCCGCGCTGTACCGCCGGCTGCTGACCGACCCCGACGCCCTCGCCGCCGGCTCGCCCCGCACCGCCGACGCCCCGGGGGCGGCGGCCGGATACGAGCGGGACCTGGAGAAGGACATCGAGGTCGAGGCCGAGATCGACGCCGAGCCGGTCAACGCCAAGCGGCGCGTCGCCGGCGGGGTCACCCCCGAGCTGTGGCGCCGGCAGGAGGACGACTCGCAGAAGGCCGGCGCGCCCGCCGCCGCGGCCGCGGCCGGCGGTCCGGGGGCGGTGTTCACCATGGCGGGCGCCGTCGGCGGGATGCCGGCCACGCCGGAGCTGCTCGCGAAGGTGGCCGCCCTGCCACCGGCCGACGACGAGCCGGACGTCGACGAGTCCCGCGCCGCGGGCGCCGAGTCCAGCTACAACCTGCGCCGCCTGCTGCACGGCTTCTGGGCGCCGCTCGCCATCAGCCTCGGGCTCGTCGCCGCGGACGCGGCCGCCGGGCTGCTGCTGCCGGTCCTGATCCGGCACGGCATCGACCAGGGCGTCGAGCAGGCCGCGATCGGCGCCGTCTGGGCGGCGTCGCTGCTGGCCCTGGCGGTGGTCGTCGGCCAGTGGGCGGCGCAGTTCGCGGAGACGCGGATGACGGGCCGGACCGGCGAGCGGGTGCTGTACGCGCTGCGCGTGAAGATCTTCGCGCAGCTCCAGCGGCTCGGCCTGGACTACTACGAGCGCGAGCTCACCGGCAAGATCATGACCCGGATGACCACGGACGTGGACGCGCTGTCGACGTTCCTGCAGACCGGGCTGGTCACCGCCGTCGTCTCCGTCTTCACCTTCCTCGGGATCCTCGTCGCCCTCGTCGTCATCGACGCCGGCCTCGCCCTGATCGTCTTCGCGACCCTGCCCGTCCTCGTCGTCGGCACCGTCTTCTTCCGCCGCAAGTCGGTCGTCGCGTACGAGCTGGCCCGCGACCGGGTCAGCCTCGTCAACGCCGACCTCCAGGAGTCCGTCTCCGGGCTGCGCATCGTGCAGGCCTTCCGCCGGCAGGGCGCCGGGGCGGTCCGCTTCGCGGAGCGCAGCGACGCCTACCGGCAGGCGCGGGTGCGCGGCCAGTGGCTGATCTCGGTCTACTTCCCGTTCGTGCAGCTGCTGTCCTCGGGGGCGGCCGCGGCCGTCCTGATCGCCGGTGCGGGCCGCGTCGAGGCCGGCACGCTGACGCTGGGCGCGCTGGTCGCGTACCTGCTGTACATCGACCTGTTCTTCGCGCCCGTCCAGCAGCTGTCCCAGGTGTTCGACGGATACCAGCAGGCCACGGTGTCCCTCGGCCGGATCCAGGAGCTGCTGCGCGAACCGACCGCGACGCCGGCCCCCGCCGACCCGCGGGAGGTGCGGGAGCTCCGCGGCGAGATCGCCTTCGAGGACGTCCGCTTCGCGTACGGCACCGCGCAGGAGCGCGGGGAGAAGGGCGAGGCGCTGGCCGGAATCAGCCTGCGGATACCCGCCGGGCAGACCGTGGCCTTCGTCGGTGAGACCGGCGCCGGAAAGTCGACGCTGGTCAAGCTCGTGGCGCGGTTCTACGACCCGACGGGCGGCCGGGTCACCGCCGACGGCGCCGACCTGCGGGAGCTGGACCTGACGGCGTACCGGCGCCGCCTCGGCGTGGTCCCGCAGGAGCCGTACCTCTTCCCCGGCACGGTCCGCGACGCGATCGCCTACGGGCGGCCCGACGCGAGCGACGCCGAGGTCGAGGCGGCGGCCCGCGCGGTCGGAGCGCACGACATGGTCGCCACCCTGGACGGCGGCTACCTGCACGCCGTCGCGGACCGCGGCCGCAACCTGTCGGCCGGGCAGCGCCAGCTGATAGCGCTGGCCCGCGCCGAACTGGTCGACCCCGACGTGCTGCTGCTCGACGAGGCCACCGCGGCGCTCGACCTGGCCACCGAGGCGCAGGTCAACCGGGCCACGGACCGGCTGGCGGGCAAGCGCACCACGCTCGTCGTGGCGCACCGGCTGACCACGGCCGCCCGCGCCGACCGGGTCGTCGTCATGGACCGCGGCCGCGTCGCGGAGGACGGCACGCACGACGAACTCCTCGCCCGCGGGGGCCGGTACGCCGAGCTGTGGCGGACCTTCGTCGGGGAGGACGAGCCGGCCGCCGCCTGAGCCGCCCCGCCTCACCACCAGCCCTCCGGAACGTGCACCGAGCAACCTTCCGGGGGGCTCGTGCGTCGTACGTCTGTGCGCGTCGCGTACGGGGGTACGGGTG
>NZ_RPSE01000299.1:0-7675 GCF_003949955.1 Streptomyces sp. WAC05292 | reverse complement strand
CCCTGCGCGAAGGCCGCGGCCTGGTCCCGCTCACCGAGGCCCTGCTCAAGATCCACCGGCCGGGCACCAAGGCCGACATCGAGGACGCCCGCCGCCGCCTGAAGTGGGACGAGGCCTTCGTCCTCCAGGTCGCGCTGGCCCGCCGCCGCCACGCCGACGCCCAGCTGCCGGCCGTCGCCCGCCGCCCCGCCCCGGGCGGCCTGCTCGACGCCTTCGACGCCACGCTCCCCTTCACCCTCACCGCGGGCCAGCAGGCCGTCTCCCGCGAGATCTTCGACGACCTCGCCACCGAACACCCCATGCACCGCCTCCTCCAGGGCGAGGTCGGCTCCGGCAAGACCCTGGTCGCGCTGCGGGCCATGCTCGCCGTCGTCGACGCCGGCGGGCAGGCCGCGATGCTCGCGCCCACCGAGGTCCTCGCCCAGCAGCACCACCGCTCGATCACCGAGATGATGGGCGAGCTCGCCGAGGGCGGCATGCTGGGCGGCTCCGACCAGGGCACCAAGGTCGTGCTGCTCACCGGATCCATGGGGATGCCCGCGCGCCGCCAGGCCCTGCTGGACCTCGTCACCGGCGAGGCCGGCATCGTCATCGGCACCCACGCCCTCATCGAGGACAAGGTGCAGTTCCACGACCTCGGCCTCGTCGTCGTCGACGAGCAGCACCGCTTCGGCGTCGAGCAGCGCGACGCACTGCGCTCCAAGGGCAGGCAGCCCCCGCACCTCCTGGTGATGACCGCCACCCCGATCCCGCGCACCGTCGCCATGACCGTATTCGGCGACCTGGAGACCTCCGTCCTCGACCAGCTGCCCGCGGGCCGCTCCCCGATCGCCACCCACGTCGTCCCCGCCAAGGACAAGCCGCACTTCCTCACCCGGGCCTGGGAGCGGGTCCGCGAGGAGGTGGAGAAGGGCCACCAGGCGTACGTGGTCTGCCCGCGCATCGGCGACGGAGAGGACGACCCCAAGAAGAAGCAGGCTGCGGAAGAGGCCGACAGGCGCCCGCCGCTCGCCGTCCTCGACGTCGCCGAGCAGCTGTCCCGGGGCCCGCTCGCCGGGCTGTCGGTGGAGGTGCTGCACGGCCGGATGGACCCCGCCGACAAGGACGCCGTCATGCGGCGCTTCGCCGCCGGCGAGGTCCAGGTGCTGGTCGCCACCACCGTCATCGAGGTCGGCGTGAACGTCCCGAACTCCACCGTCATGGTCATCATGGACGCGGACCGCTTCGGCGTCTCCCAACTGCACCAGCTGCGCGGCCGCGTCGGCCGCGGCTCGGCCCCCGGCCTGTGCCTCCTCGTCAGCGAGATGCACGAGGCGAGCCCGGCCCGCGCCCGCCTCGCCGCCGTCGCCGCCACCCTGGACGGCTTCGAGCTCTCCCGCATCGACCTGGAGCAGCGCCGCGAGGGCGACGTCCTCGGCCAGGCCCAGTCGGGCGTGCGCTCCTCCCTGCGGATGCTCGCCGTCATCGAGGACGAGGAGGTCATCGCCCAGGCCCGCGAGGAGGCCGCCCGCGTCGTCGCCGCAGACCCGGAGCTGGAGGGGCTCCCCGGCCTCCGGGGCGCCCTGGACGCCCTGCTGGACGCCGAGCGGGAGCAGTACCTGGAGAAGGGCTGACCGCGCGGGCCGCCACCCGTACGGCGGCCCGCCCGCCGGGCCCGCAGCGGGGCCGGGCCGGTGCGGGCCGGCCCCACGACCTATCGTGGACCTCGCGGCGGCCGGCGGAGCCCGGCGGCCGGCCCGGGACCGCGGCACACCGCCCGCCCCGCGCAGCAGCCCCCACCGCCGTACCGAAGGACCCCAGATGACCCGCGTGATCGCCGGCAGCGCCGGCGGGCGACGGCTGGCCGTGCCCCCCGGCACGGGCACCCGGCCGACCTCGGACCGGATGCGCGAAGGCCTGTTCTCCACCTGGGAGTCGCTGCACGGCGTCGAGGGGGCCCGCGTCCTCGACCTCTACGCCGGATCCGGCGCCGTCGGCCTGGAGGCCCTCTCGCGCGGCGCGGAGCACGCCCTGCTCGTCGAGACCGACGCCAAGGCCGCCAAGGCCATCCGCGACAACATCCGCACGCTCGGCCTGCCCGGCGCCGAGTTCCGGGCCGGCCGCGCCGAACAGGTCGTGGCCGTGCCCGCCGCGGGGGAGCCGTACGACGTCGTCTTCCTCGACCCGCCGTACGCCGTCACCCACGACGATCTTGGCGAGATCCTCCTCACACTCCGCGCCAACCGCTGGATCGCGGACGGTGCGCTCGTCACCGTGGAGCGCGGCACCAGGAGCGGAGCGTTCCCGTGGCCGGAGGGGTTCGAGCCGCTGCGCTCCCGCAAGTACGGCGAAGGCACCCTCTGGTACGGCCGCGCCGCCTCCACCAGCGAAGAGTCATGATGCCCGCACCGGAGAACAAGGGGACCAAGTTGCGCCGCGCCGTCTGTCCGGGGTCCTTCGACCCCGTCACCAACGGGCACCTGGACATCATCGGCCGGGCCGCCCGGCTCTACGACGTCGTCCACGTCGCCGTGATGATCAACCAGTCCAAGAAGGGGCTGTTCACCATCGAGGAGCGGATCGAGATGATCCGCGAGGCGACCGCCGAGTACGGCAACGTCGAGGTCGAGTCCTTCCACGGGCTCCTCGTCGACTTCTGCAAGCAGCGCGACATCCCGGCGATCGTCAAGGGCCTGCGCGCCGTCAGCGATTTCGACTACGAACTCCAGATGGCCCAGATGAACATCGGACTCAGCGGCGTGGAAACGCTGTTCGTGCCGACCAACCCGACGTACAGCTTCCTGTCCTCCTCCCTGGTCAAGGAGGTCGCGGCCTGGGGCGGCGACGTCTCGCACCTGCTGCCGCCGCACGTGCACGCGGCGCTCACCGCCCGGCTCGCCGAACGCTGACCGGGCGAAGGCGCCGCCGTTCGCTGTCGGACGCCGCGCCCGTGGCCTTACAGTCGTCCCGTCCGTCTCAGGAACCGCCCCGAGGCCGAGAGAGTGCGAGCCGCCATGGACGTCCACAAGAAGCTCGACGAGATCGTCGCGGCCGTCGGCGGCGCCCGGTCCATGCCCATGTCGGCCTCCTGCGTCGTCAACCGCGCCGAGCTCCTCGCCCGCCTCGAGGAACTGCGCGAGGCGCTGCCCGGCTCCCTCGCCCGCGCGGAGGAGGTGCTCGGCGGCCGGGAGCAGGTCGTCGAGGAGGCCCGCCGGGAGGCGGAGCGGATCGTCGGTGCCGCGCACGCCCAGCGCGCCGCGCTGGTCTCGGACGCGGAGGTGGCCCGCCTGTCCAGGGACGAGGCGGACCGGATCCTGGCGGAGGCCCACCGGGAGGCCGCGGAGGTCCGCGCCCAGGCCGACGACTACGTCGACGCCAAGCTCGCCAACTTCGAGGCCGTCCTCACCAAGACCCTCGGCTCGGTCGACCGCGGCCGGGAGAAGCTGCTGGGCCGCGGCCCCGGCCTGGACGGCGAGGGCCGCCCGGACCCCGACGCGCCGGAGCCCGACGGCGACCCGGAGACCCTCCGCCGGCAGGCCGACGCCTACGCCGACGCGAAGCTGGCCACCATCGAGGCGGTGCTGGCCAAGACCCTGGAGGCCGTCGGCCGCGGCCGCCAGAAGCTGCTCGGCCGGATCCCGGCGGACGACCTCGGCGCGCACGTGGCCGCCCGGGACGCCGAGGGGGCGCAGTCCTCCCGCGCCGCGAGCGACGCGGACTTCCTCGCCGGCCTCGCGGAGCCGGAGCCCCCGGCCGCGGCCCCGGCCATCCCCGCGCAGGCGGCGGCCGAGCCCGTGTACGGCGGGTACGGCTACCCGCAGCCCGGCGGGCAGGACGGCTACGCCTACCAGGACCCGTACGCGTACGGGCAGCAGCCCGTCCCGCAGCCGGACCCCTACGCCGCGGCGTACGGCGGCCAGCCCGACCCGTACGCCGTGTACCAGGCGCCGGGCGCGGCCGGCTACCCGTACGGGCAGCAGCAGGCGGCCCTGGACGAGACGAGCTTCTTCGACACGAGCATGATCAACCTGGAGCAGCTGCGCCAGTACGAGCAGGGGCGCTGACCCGGATTGGGCTCAGGGCGGGGCTGCGGGTATCCTGACTGTTCGGTCGCGCGTATCCGTCGCGATCCGCGCTGCCCTTGAGCGGCGGCGTTCTCGATCTTCAGTGATTCCCGAAAGCAGGAACGGCCCTGAACACCCGCCTCGACCACCGCAACCCCCTCGTGTTCGACACGCACGAGCTGGGTCGGCGTCCTGGTGCCATGCAGCGGCTGTCCCGCGAGATCCCGGCTCCGGCGGACCTCGGCCTGGCCGGTGTCATCGGCGTGCCGGAGGGTGCGCCGCTGAAGATCGACCTCCGCCTGGAGTCGGTCATGGAAGGGGTGCTTGTCACAGGCACCGTCCGTGCATCGGCCGAGGGGGAGTGCGTAAGGTGTCTGGAGTCCGTCGGGCGCGAGCTCAAGGCGGACTTCCAGGAGATGTTCTCGTACCCTGACGCCGACGACCGGGGCCGCCCCAAGGCGGAGCCGGCCGACGACGCCGAGGACGACGAGGACACGCTCTACCTTGAGGACGGCTTGTTCGACCTCGAACCCGTGCTGCGGGACGCGGTGGTGCTCGCACTGCCGCTGCAGCCGGTGTGCCGGGAGGACTGTCTCGGTCTGTGCCCCGACTGCGGGGTCAGCCTGAACGAGGACCCGGAGCACCACCACGACGCCGTCGACATCCGTTGGGCGGCTTTGCAGGAACTCGTCGTGACCGATCAGGACGGCGAGAAGGACAACATGAGCGGCACTGCATCTGACGACGTTCAGAGCGCCGCCGAGAAGCAGGAGAAGTAGCCGTGGCTGTTCCGAAGCGGAAGATGTCGCGCAGCAACACGCGCCACCGCCGGTCGCAGTGGAAGGCTGCGGTCCCCACCCTGGTTTCGTGTGAGCGTTGCCAGGAGCCGAAGCAGCAGCACATCGCGTGCCCGAGCTGCGGCACCTACAACAAGCGCCAGGTCCTCGAGGTCTGAGCGGCTGGTGAGAGGCGCAATGTCTGAACTGTCCAACGCTGAAAAGCAGGCAGACAGTAGCAACGCGGCCTCGTCCCCCACGCTTCTGGAAGGGCGGCTCGGGTATCGACTCGAGTCCGCCCTTCTGGTGCGTGCACTGACCCACCGCTCCTACGCCTACGAGAACGGCGGTCTGCCCACCAACGAGCGCCTGGAGTTCCTCGGGGACTCCGTCCTCGGCCTGGTGGTCACGGACACGCTGTACAACACCCACCCCGACCTGCCCGAGGGCCAGCTGGCCAAACTGCGGGCCGCGGTGGTCAACTCGCGTGCGCTGGCGGAAGTGGGGCGCGGCCTCGACCTCGGCTCGTTCATCCGGCTCGGCCGGGGCGAAGAGGGCACGGGCGGCCGGGACAAGGCCTCCATCCTCGCCGACACCCTCGAAGCGGTGATCGGCGCCGTCTACCTCGACAAGGGCCTCGACGCGGCCTCGGAGCTGGTGCACCGGCTCTTCGACCCGCTGATCGAGAAGTCCTCCAACCTCGGGGCCGGCCTGGACTGGAAGACCAGCCTCCAGGAGCTGACGGCGGCAGAGGGGCTCGGCGTGCCCGAGTACCTCGTCACCGAGACCGGTCCGGACCACGAGAAGACGTTCACTGCTGCAGCCCGCGTCGGTGGTGTCTCGTACGGCACCGGCACCGGCCGCAGCAAGAAGGAAGCGGAACAGCAGGCGGCGGAGTCCGCGTGGCGCGGCATCCGCGCCTCCGCGGACGAGCGGAAGGCCGCCGAGGCGGCTGCCGCGGACGGCGGGTCGCCGACCCCCGCCGACTCCGCGCCGCAGGTCTGACGCCGGCCGGTTCCTCCTCCTTCGGGTCCGCCCGCTCCTGCCGCGCAGGGGCGGGCGGAGCCGTGTCCGGGGGAGCCCGGCAGCGGTGCGGGGCGGGCCGGTAGGCTCGCGGGCAGAGCACCGCCGCAAAGCGCCCGCCAGGAGGAACACCGTGCCCGAGCTGCCCGAGGTCGAAGTGGTGCGGCGGGGCCTCGCACGCTGGGTCGCCGGCCGGACCATCGGCTCCGTCGACGTGCTGCACCCGCGCGCCGTCCGCCGCCACACCGCCGGCGGCTCTGACTTCGCGGACCGGCTGCGCGGTGAGACCGTCGGCGTCCCGCAGCGGCGCGGCAAGTACCTGTGGCTGCCCCTGGAAGGGCGCGGGCTGTCCGTCCTCGGGCACCTCGGCATGAGCGGGCAGCTGCTGGTCCAGCCCGAGGGCGCCCCCGACGAGAAGCACCTGCGGATCCGGGTGCGGTTCGCGGACGCCGCCGGCACCGAGCTCCGCTTCGTCGACCAGCGCACCTTCGGCGGGCTCTCCCTGCACGAGACCACCGCCGACGGCCTGCCCGACGTCATCGCGCACATCGCCCGCGACCCCCTGGACCCGCTCTTCGACGAGGCGTCCTACCACCGCGCGCTGCGCGCCAGGCGGACCACCCTGAAGCGGGCGCTGCTGGACCAGTCGCTGATCAGCGGGGTCGGCAACATCTACGCGGACGAGGCGCTGTGGCGGTCCCGGCTGCACTACGACCGCCCCACCGCCACCCTGACGCGCCCCCGGAGCACGGAACTCCTCGGCCACGTCCGGGACGTGATGAACGCGGCCCTCGAGGTCGGCGGCACCAGCTTCGACAGCCTCTACGTCAACGTCAACGGCGAGTCCGGCTACTTCGACCGCTCGCTCGACGCGTACGGACGGGAGGACCAGCCGTGCCGGCGGTGCGGGACGCCGATGCGCCGCCGGCCGTGGATGAACCGGTCGAGCTACTTCTGCCCGCGCTGTCAGCGGCCGCCGCGCGCGGCGTCGTAGGACTCCCGGGCGGAGAGCACCTGCGGCATGCTGCCCTCCAGGAAGTGGATGAGGCCGAGCAGCCGGTCCGCGACCTCGATGCCGAGCGGGGTGAGCTCGTAGTCGACGCGCGGCGGGTTCACCGGCTGCGCCTCGCGGCGGACGATGCCGTCGCGCTCCAGGGCCTGGAGGGTCTGGGAGAGCATCTTCTCGCTGACGCCGTCCACCTTGCGGCGCAGCTCGTTGAAGCGGCAGGAGCCGTCGCGCAGGGCGCCGACGGTGAGGCTGCCCCAGCGGCCGGTGACGTGCTCCAGCGTCTCCCGCGAGGGGCAGGCGCGGGCGAACGCGTCGAACGGCAGGTCTGTCGTCGTCTCCATGCGGCCAGCTTAACGCCGCACAGCGCTGTCGGGCGGGGTGCGCTTTCCGCAGGGTCGTGCCCCCGCCGTCGGCGGGCTCGGGCGGGCCGGGTCAGAAACCGAAGTCCTGGGTCCACCAGGGGCCGCCGGCCGCGACGTGGGCGCCCACGCCCAGGGTGCGGAACTCGCAGTTCAGGATGTTGGCGCGGTGGCCCGGGCTGTTCATCCAGGCCTTCATGACGGCCTCGGCGTCGCCCTGGCCGCGGGCGATGTTCTCGCCGCCGAGGCCGGATATGCCGGCGGCCGAGGCGCGGTCCCAGGGGCTCCGGCCGTCGGGGTCGGTGTGGGAGAAGAAGCCGCGGACGGCCATGTCCTTGCTGAAGGAGCCGGCCAGAGCGGCGAGCGGCGGGTTGGCGCGGACCGGGCCGCACCCGGCCTGCGCGCGCTCCTGGTTGACCAGCGCCAGTACGGCCGCCTCGTCGGCGGAGTGGCCGTCGGACGGCT
>NZ_RPSE01000298.1:0-7930 GCF_003949955.1 Streptomyces sp. WAC05292 | reverse complement strand
CGACGCTCGGGTTGCCGGTCTGCTGCTGGGCGGCGAGGAGGGCGCCGGCGATGCCGACGACCAGTCCGGATCCGGTGAAGGCGTGGACGGAGTGGCGGCGGACGGGGATGCCGATGGCCTCGGCGGCCTGCCTCACGCCGTCCCCGGCAAGACCCTCGTGTACGTCGCGCAGACCATGACCAACCCCGGCGTCGCCGGCGTCGCGGACGGCGTGAGGCAGGCCGCCGCGGCCATCGGCTGGCAGGTCCGGGTCATCGACGGCGAGGGCACCCCGGCGGGCATCCAGGCCGCCCTCAGCCAGGCGGTCACCCTGAAGCCGTCCGGCATCGCCCTCGGCGGCTTCGACCCGCGCCTGACCTCGCAGCAGCTCGCCCGGGCCGAGGCGGCGGGCATCCCGCTCGTCGGCTGGCACGCGGTGGCCGCGCCCGGCCCCAGCACCGACCCGAAGCTCTTCACCAACGTCACCACCAACGTGGAGGACGTCGCCCGGATCAGCGCCGACTGGGTCATCGCCGGCTCCGGCGGCCGCGCCGGCGTCGTCCTCTTCACGGACGACTCGATCCCGTTCGCCCGGAACAAGGCCGGGCTGATCAGGCGCCGGCTCGCCGCCTGCCCCGGCGTGCGGCTGCTGTCGTACGAGAACATCCCCATCCCGGACGCCGGCCAGCGCACCCCGCAGGAGGTCTCCTCCCTCCTCTCCCGCTTCGGCGGCGACTGGACGTACTCGGTCGCCATCAACGACCTGTACTTCGCGGACGCCGCCCCGGCGTTCCGCGCCGCGGGCCGCCCGGGTGCCGGGCCGCCGCTCAACATCGGGGCCGGCGACGGGGACCCGTCCGCCTTCCAGCGCATCAACGCCCGCCGGTTCCAGGCCGCCACGGTGCCGGAGCCGCTCAGCCAGCAGGGATGGCAGATCGTCGACGAGTTCAACCGCGCCTTCGCGGGCCGGCCCGCGAGCGGGTACGTCGCCCCGGTCCACGTCGTCACGGCGGCCAACAGCGGCGGCGGCACCTCCTGGGACCCGCCGGGCTACCGCCCGGCCTACGAGCGGATCTGGCGCGGCCTCCCGCCCGGTCGGCCGGGCGCGGCCGGCCACCGCAGCGGCACCTGACCGGCCGGGGCCGCGGAACCCCGGCCCACCCGCTGCGGGCGCCGCGGCGCCCCCTCGGACTCCGGGCGCCGTGGTGGGCAGGCCTGCGCGGAGCCCCGCTGCCGGCTGCCGCCTCGCCCCCGCCAGGCGGCAAGGGCCGTTCGGCCCACGCCGTACCCGAGCGGCCCCTGTCCCCGCCCGCCCGGCAGGGGCACGCTGGAGGTGAAGCCGGAGACAGCGTCTTCCGCGAGCCGCGCCGCGGTGGCCCGTCCGGGCCATGTGGCGTACGGCGCGGTCCACCGGGCGGCCGGTGCCGTCATGGTGGTCCGTGGGTCGACACCGACAACCACGCCTCCCGGAGGTGACCCCGTGTCCGAACGCACACCGGATCCGCCGTCCATCACGTCGTGGGTGGCCGATGCGACGACCGCGCCGTCCATGCACAACGCCCAGCCCTGGCTCTTCCGCCACACGCAGGCGGACGGCGTGCTGATCATGCGCATGGACCCGGCCCGCGCGATGCCGCACACCGACCCCTCCACCCGCGGACTGCACATCGGATGCGGGGCGGCCCTGTTCAACCTGCGCGTCGCCGCGGCACGCGCGGGATGGGAGCCGGACGTCCGGCTGCTCCCGGATCCCGCGGATCCCCGGACGCTGGCACGGATCACGTTCGCGCCCTCCGGCGCGGACGACGACATCGCCGCCCTGCACCCTGCGCTGCGCCGGCGGCACACGAGCAGGGAGCCCTTCACCGACGAGGCCGTTCCCGAGGCGGTGCTCGACGGGCTGCGCGGCGCCGCACGGGCAGAGGGCGCACGCCTCGACGTGGCGGGCGCATGGCAGGTGGAGTCGCTGCTCGACCTCGTGCGGGACGCGGAGCGCGCCGAGGAGCTCGCCCCCGGCGTACGCGAGGAGATCACCCGGTGGACGACCGGCTCGGCCGCCGCGCGACCGGAAGGCATCCCCGCCGAGGCCCTCGGGCCCGGCCGCTACGACGGCCGTGCGCCCGTGCGTGACTTCACCGCCGGCCACCGGGTCGAGGGGCACCGGTCCGCGGTGTTCGAGCAGTCGCCCTGCCTGGCGGTCCTCGGCACGCGCGAGGACGGACGCGAGGACTGGCTGCGCGCCGGTCAGGCCCTGGAGCGGGTGCTGCTGCAGGCGACGCTCGACGGGCTGGCCACCTCTCTCAACTCCCAGGCCCTCGAATGGCCGCAGCTGCGCTGGGCGGTGCGCGACCCCTCCTCGACGGCCGGGCATCCGCAGATGCTCATCCGGCTGGGATACGGCCCCGAGGCCCCCGCGACGCCTCGTCGGCCGGTGTCGGAGGTCCTCGTCCTCGCCTGAGGCCCGCCGGCCGGTGCGCCACCGGTCGCGGACGACGGTGCGGCGCCCGGTCACCCGACCGGGCGCCACCGCGATCCGCAGGGCCTCGCGCCCCTCTCCTCCGCCTTCCCCCGCCGCACGCCGAAGCGGGTCAGCGGCTGTCACTGCTTCCTGCCGGGGGCAGGGCGGCGCGTCCGGCTTCCAGGCGGGCGACGGGCACGCGGAACGGCGAGCACGAGACGTAGTCCAGGCCGGCGTCGTGGAAGAAGTGGATGGAATCGGGGTCTCCGCCGTGCTCTCCGCACACCCCGATCTTCAGCCCCGGCCGGCCGGCGCGTCCTTCGGCCACCGCGATCTCGACCAGCCGGCCCACCCCTTCGCGGTCGATCGTTTCGAACGGGGAGGTCTGGAAGACGCCCCTGTCGAGGTAGGCGGAGAAGAAGGCCGCCTCGACGTCGTCGCGGGAGAAGCCCCAGGTGGTCTGGGTGAGGTCGTTCGTGCCGAAGGAGAAGAAGTCCGCGTCCTGCGCAATCCGGCCCGCGGTGAGGGCGGCCCGTGGCAGCTCGATCATCGTGCCGACCGGGCAGTCCACGGCGATGCCGCTGCCGGCGGAGACGCGCTTCAACACGCCTTCCACTTCCTCCCGCACCAGCCGCAGCTCCTCCACGGCATCGACCAGCGGCACCATGATCTCGGGCCGCGGATCGCCGCCGGCCCGCTTCCGCGCCACGACGGCCTCGGCGACGGCGCGCACCTGCATGGCCACGAGCCCCGGCACCACCAGGCCCAGGCGCACGCCGCGCAGGCCCAGCATCGGGTTCGCCTCGTGCATCCGGGTGACCGCCGCCAGCAGTTCGGCCTCGCGGGGTTCGGGCCGCTGCCCCAGCGCGTCCCGCCGCGCGGCGCGCACGGACAGCTCCGTCAGGTCGGGCAGGAACTCGTGCAGGGGCGGATCCAGCAGCCGGATGGTCACGGGCAGCCCGTCCATCGCTTCCAGGATGCCGGTGAAATCCTCGCGCTGGAGAGGCAGGAGGGCGTTCAGGGCCGCCTCCCGCTCCGTGTCGTCGCGGGCCAGGATCATCGCTTCGACCAGGGGCCGCCGGTCGCCGAGGAACATGTGCTCGGTGCGGCACAGTCCGATGCCCTGGGCCCCGAACCGCCGGGCGCGGGCGGCGTCCCCGGGTGTGTCCGCGTTGGCCCTGACCTCCATGCGCCGGGACTCGTCCGCCTGGCCCATGAGGCGGTGCACGTCCCGTACGACCTGGGGGGCCGACTCGGCCGGCGGCTGCCCGCCGGCCTCGAAGTACCGCATCACCGGGGAGTCGACGAGGGGCGCGGCGCCGGGGAAGACCAGGCCCTCGGACCCGTCCACGGAGATGACGGCGCCCTCGCGCACCGTGGTCGAGGACGTGGAGAAGAGCCGTGCGTCCGGGTCGACGGTGAGGTCCTCGGCCCCGCACACGCAGACCTTGCCCATGCCCCTCGCGACGACGGCCGCGTGGCTCGTCTTCCCGCCGCGGCTGGTGAGCACGGCCTCGGCGGCGATCATGCCGGGCAGGTCGTCGGGGGTGGTCTCCTGCCGTACGAGGACGACCTTCTCCCCGCCCGCGGAGCGGCGGACCGCTTCGGCGGAGTCGAACACGACCGCGCCCACGGCGGCCCCGGGTGAGGCGGGAATGCCCCGGGCCAGCACCTCGCGCGTACCGGAGGTGTCGAAGCGGGGGAACATCAGCCGGGCCAGCCCCCGACCGTCGACCCGGGCCAGCGCCTCCTCCGGGGAGATCAGCCCCTCGTCGGCCAGCTGCCCGGCGATGGCGAAGGCGGCCTGCGGGGTGCGCTTGCCGACACGGGTCTGCAGCATCCACAGCGTGCCGCGCTCGACGGTGAACTCGATGTCGCACAGGTCCCTGTAGTGCGCCTCCAGTCGATCCATGCAGTCGCGCAGCCGGAGGAACGATGCGGGGTCGAGGTCCTCCAGCCGCTGCAGCGGCACGGTGTTGCGGATGCCGGCGACGACGTCCTCCCCCTGGGCGTTCTGCAGGTAGTCGCCGTAGATGCCCGGCCGCCCGGTGGCCGGGTCGCGGGTGAAGGCCACGCCGCTGCCCGAGTCGGGGCCGAGGTTGCCGAACACCATGGTCTGGATGGTGACGGCGGTGCCCAGGTCGTCGGGGATGCGCTCGCGGCGCCGGTAGATCCGCGCCCGTTCGCCGTTCCACGAGGCGAAGACGGCCAGGACGGCCCGCTGCAGCTGCTCGACCGGGTCCTGGGGGAACTCCTGCCCGGTCTCCTCCCGGATCAGGTTCTGGTACGTCTCGACCAGCCTGATCAGATCGCAGGTGTCCAGCCGGGTGTCGTCGGCGGCGAGGTGCTGCCTCTTGATCCCGGCGAGGGCCGCCTCGAACCGGGCGCCGGGGACCCCCATGACCGTACTGCCGAACATCTGCACGAGGCGCCGGTAGGAGTCCCAGGCGAAGCGCTCCCGTTCGGGCGTCTTGCCCAGGCCCAGCACCGACAGGTCGTTGAGGCCGACGTCCAGGATGGTCTCCATCATGCCCGGCATGGAGAAGCGGGCTCCGGAGCGGACGGAGAGCAGCAGCGGGTCGTCCACCCGGCCGAGCCGCCGGCCTGCCGCGCGTTCGAGCGCGGCGAGGTGCTCGGCCACCTGTCCCTCCAGCTCCGGCGGGGGCTCACCGGTCTCCAGGAAGACCCGGCAGGCATCCGTGGTGACGGTGAAACCGGGCGGTACGGGCAGCCCCATGCGGGCCATCTCCGCGAGGTTCGCGCCCTTGCCGCCCAGCAGGTCGGCCATGTCCCGGCCGCCCTCGGCGAAGTCGTACACGTACTTCGGCTCCATGGCACCGCTCTCTCGCTCGATGGCTGCCGGGCACCCGGGTCACCTGTCGGTACGTCCCAGGCTGGCATCCCGCCCGGCCGGGCCGCAGGGCTGCAGGGGCCAAGGCCCGGGGCCGAAGGTCCCGCCGGACCGGCCCCGGCGGGTTTGGCGCCCGGGCAGGGAGCGGGCACCCTCACAAGCGGAGGATGACCAGGGCCGTGTCGTCGGCGACGCCGGCGGGAGCGACGAGATCGGTCAGCAGGGCGTCGGCGAGGGTGTCGGGGTCGGCGGCCCGGTGGCGTGCGAGGGCGTCTGCGAGCCGGGCGAGGCCCGTGTCGATGTCCTCCCGGCGGCGTTCGACGAGGCCGTCCGTGTACAGGGCGAGGACCGAGCCCCCGGTGAAGGCGGTACGGGCCTGGGGCCGGGCCGCGTGTTCGGGCCGGGCGCCGAGCGGGGGGTCGGTGGCCCCGTCCAGGAAGGTGACGGTGCCGTCGGGGTGGCAGAGCGCCGGAGGGGGATGGCCGGCGCTGCTGTGGGTGAGGGTGCGGCCGTTCCAGTCGATGAAGACGGACACGGCGGTGGCGGACTCCGCTCCGTCGACGCTGCGGGCGTACAGATCGAGGACTTCCAGGGCCTGGGCAGGGCCGGCCGCGACGCGGGAGGCGGCGGACAGCGCGCTGCGCAGCTGGCCCATGACACCCGCGGCGCGCAGGCCGTGGCCCACCACGTCGCCGACCGCGACGGCGGCGCGGTCGCCGCCGGGCAGGTCGACCAGGTCGTACCAGTCCCCGCACACGTTCAGCGCCCCCGTGGCCGGCCGGTACCGGACGGCGGCCCGGTGGCGGCCGAGCGGGCGGGGCGTGGGCAGCATCGCCTCCTGGAGGTGCAGGGCCACCTCGCGTTCGCGGGCGTGGGCCTGGCGCAGGCGTTCGTTGACCCCCTGGAGTTCCCTGGCACGGGTGTAGAGCTCGGCCTCCAGAATCTGGGACCGGTCCGTGCCGGTGCGCGCGCCGCGGGCCCGGATGAGCTCGGTGACCTCCTCCACGCGGTGCAGCAGAAGGGCGACGGTGCCGTCGGGGGAGAGGATGGGGACGTTGACCGGACTCCAGTACCGCTCCTGCCACACCCCCGGCCGCTCGGAGTCCTCCACGTCGTAGCGCTGCAAGGCCATGGCGTCCCGTTCCCCGGTGGCGACGACGCGCTCCAGGGAGGCGCGCAGGTTCCGCATGCCGGACGCCAGGGGGTCGGAGGGGTTGTCGGGGAAGACGTCGAACAGGTAGCGGCCGACCACCTGCTCGCGCGTGCGCCCTGCCACCGTCAGGAACGCCTCGTTGACGTCCGCGTACACCAGCTCGGGGGTCAGGAGGGCGGCCGCGCCCGGCAGGGCCTGGAAGACGGCCTGATAGTCGATCGCGGGTCCGTTCACCGTCCACCTGCCCGTGCTGCCGGCCATGACCTGCCCCCACGGTAGGCGCGTCCGGCCCGCGGCGCCGGTCATGGCGCGTCCTCGGAGCGTGCTCCGCTGTCGGCGGCGGGCCGATGGGCGGCGGGAGCGGCGGAGGGCGTGCCGGTCGTGCCCGCGGTGCCTTCCCCGACCGGCTGCTCCGCGGTGTCGGCCGGCCGGCCGCGGGTGGCGATCAGGGACCAGGCGATGGAGACGGTGATGGTGGCGGCGATGACGCCGAGGGTGAGGGGGATGGGGAGCTTGCCCACGGGGGTCTCGGACAGGATGAGCTTGACCCCGGCGAAGGCGAGGAGGACCGCGAGGCCGTAGTGGAGGTAGGCGAAGCGGCGCAGGAGCCCGGCGAGGCAGAAGTACAGGCTGCGCAGGCCGAGGACGGCGAAGGCGTTCGCGGTCCACACCAGGAAGGTGTTGGTCGTGATCGCGAGGACGGCGGCGACGGAGTCGATCGCGAAGACCAGGTCGGTGGCCTCGATCGCGACGAGCGCGACGAACAGCAGGGTCGCCACGCGGCGTCCGTCGACGCGGACGAAGAACCTGTCGCCGTGGAACCGGGGGTCCGTGGGGATCAGCTTCCTGACCAGGCGGACGACGGGATTGCGGTCGGGATGGACTTCCTGGTCCTTGGAGACGGCCATCTTCCAGCCGGTCCAGATCAGGAACGCGCCGAAGAGGTAGGCGGTCCAGAAGAACACCTGGAGCAGTTCGGCGCCGACGAAGATGAACACGAGCCGGGCGGCCAGTGCGCCGAGGACCCCCCAGAAGAGGATCTTGTGCTGGTAGGCGTCGGGGACGGCGAAGAAGGAGAAGACCAGGGCGAAGACGAAGACGTTGTCGATCGACAGGGCCTTCTCGATCAGGTAGCCGGCGTAGTAGGTCGAGGACACCTCCCCGCCCTGCCAGGCCCACAGGACGAGGCCGAAGCCGAGGCCGATGGCGATCCAGACGCTTGACCAGATCGCCGCTTCCTTGAAGCCGATGACGTGGTTGTCGCGGTGGGCGATCAGGTCCACGGCCAGCATCACGCAGATGCCGGCGGTGACCGCGGCCCACACCCACAGCGGAACCGGGAACGACAGGCCGTTCATCGCGGAGGGTTTCCTCTCGGGGGAGCGGGGGCGCGGCGGGCCAGTGCGATGCGGGCGGCCGCCTCGGCCACCGCCACGTCGTCGATGCGGTCGCTCAGGACCGCCGCCACCGGCCGGACCGGGCCCGAGGG
>NZ_RPSE01000297.1:0-7988 GCF_003949955.1 Streptomyces sp. WAC05292 | reverse complement strand
GTCGATCGCGCCGAGCTTCTTCAGCGCGCGGCCCGGGGAGCGAGTGGTTAGGCTCAGAGGCTGTGAGCAGGCGATACGCTCGCCCCCATGACCAAGAAGTTCGAATACGCGACGGTCCCGCTGCTGGTCCACGCCACGAAGCAGATCCTGGACACCTGGGGCGAGGACGGCTGGGAGCTCGTCCAGGTCGTGCCCGGCCCGAACAACCCGGAGCAGCTCGTGGCCTACCTCAAGCGGGAGAAGGCATGAGCGGCGCCGTCGAAGCGAAGCTGGCCGAACTCGGCCTGACCCTGCCCGAGGTCGTCCCCCCGCTCGCCGCGTACCAGCCGGCCGTCCGCTCGGGCGCTTACGTGTTCACCGCGGGCCAGCTTCCGATGGTCAAGGGCAGCCTGCCGGTCACCGGCAAGGTCGGCGCCGAGGTCTCCGCCGAGCAGGCGAAGGAGCTCGCCGCGACCTGCGCGCTGAACGCCCTGGCCGCCGTCAAGTCCGTCGCGGGCGACCTCGACCGGATCGCGCGCGTCGTCAAGGTCGTCGGCTTCGTCGCCTCCGCCCCCGACTTCACCGGCCAGCCCGGCGTCCTCAACGGCGCCAGCGAGCTGCTCGGCGAGGTCCTCGGCGACAAGGGCGTCCACGCCCGCAGCGCCGTCGGTGTCGCCGTCCTCCCGCTGGACGCGCCCGTCGAGATCGAGATCCAGGTCGAGCTCCTGCCCGACGCCTGACCGGCACCGCCGCCGTCCCGCAGGCCGGGCCCGTACGCCGTCCGCGGCGCGGGGCCCGGCCTGCGGCGCACCCGCCGGCCTGCGGCGCGCCGCCCCGCAGCGGCGTGCGGCCCTCGAACATCGGGCCGGATGGCCGTAGCATCCCCGCATGCCCAACGGTGAGCAGGGACAGCAGCAGACACCCGGGACCAGGCCCGCCGGAGGCCAGTGGTACCCGCCGGAGTGGCCGGGCCGCATCCGCGCCCTCGCGGACGGCAGCCTGACCCCGGTGGAGCCCCGCCGCGCCTCGACCGTGATGCTGCTCCGCGACACCGCCGCCGGGCCGGTCGTGCACATGCTGCGCCGCCGCGCCTCCATGGCCTTCGCGGGCGGCGCGTACGCCTACCCGGGCGGCGGCGTCGACCCGCGCGACGAGGAGCACCTCGTCGGCTGGGCCGGCCCCGGGCTCGGGGAGTGGGCGGAGCGGCTGGGCACGGATGCCCGTACCGCCCAGGCCATCGTGTGCGCGGCGGTCCGCGAGACCTTCGAGGAGGCGGGGGTCCTCCTCGCGGGCGAGAGCGCGGGCACGGTCGTCGGGGACACCACCGGCGACGACTGGGAGGCCGACCGGCGGGCCCTCGTCGCCCGCGAGCTGTCCTTCGCGGAGTTCCTCGACCGGCGCGGGCTGCGGCTGCGCTCGGACCTGCTCGGCGCGTGGGCGCGCTGGATCACGCCCGAGTTCGAGCCGCGCCGCTTCGACACCTGGTTCTTCGTGGCCGCGCTGCCCGAGGGGCAGCGGACCCGCGACGTCTCCGGCGAGGCCGACCGGACCGTGTGGATCCGCCCCGCCGACGCGGCGGCCGGGTACGACGAGGGCGAGCTGCTGATGATGCCGCCGACGATCTCCACCCTGCGCTCGCTGGAGCCGTACGGGAGCGCCGCCGACGCCCTCGCCGCCGCCCCCGGCCAGGACCTCGCGCCCGTGCTCGCGCAGGCGGCCCTGGAGAACGGTGAGGTGGTGCTCAGCTGGCCCGGCCACGACGAGTTCACCAAGCGCGTCGGCTTCGGAGGTGCCCCGTGACGGACGCAGCCGCACTGCCCGGCCGGCCCCGCGGCGCGGCGGTCGCCTCCGGCCGGGCGACTCCGCGCGCCTACAACGTCCTCGCGCCCAACCCGTCGGCGATGACCCTGGACGGGACCAACACCTGGATCGTCGCCGAGCCCGACTCCGACCTGGCCGTCGTCATCGACCCCGGACCCCTCGACGAGGGACACCTGGAGGCGGTCGCCGCGACCGCCGAGCGGATGGGCAAGCGCATCGCACTGACCCTCCTGACACACGGCCACGCCGACCACGCCGCGGGCGCCGGCCGCTTCGCCGAACTCACCGGCACGAGGGTCCGGGCCCTCGACCCCGCGCTCCGCCTCGGCGACGAGGGGCTGGCCGCAGGGGACGTCGTCCGCACCGGCGGCCTGGAGCTGCGGGTCGTCCCCACGCCCGGGCACACCGCCGACTCGCTGTGCTTCCACCTGCCCGCCGACCGGGCCGTGCTGACCGGCGACACGATCCTCGGCCGCGGCACCACCGTCGTCGCACACCCGGACGGGCGCCTCGGCGACTACCTCGACTCCCTGCGCCGGCTGCGCTCGCTGACGGTCGACGACGGGGTCCGGACGGTCCTGCCCGGCCACGGCCCGGTCCTGGACGACGCGCAGGGCGCGGTGGAGTTCTACCTCGCCCACCGCGCGCACCGGCTCGCGCAGGTCGAGACGGCCGTCGAGGACGGCTACACGACCCCCGAGGAGGTCGTCGCCCACGTCTACGCGGACGTCGACAGGTCCCTGTGGCCGGCGGCCGAATGGTCCGTGCGCGCACAACTCGAGTACCTTCAAGATCACGGATTGATCCCCGGAGGACCCGAGTGACCACCCTTTACCTGCTGCTCGTCCTGCTCGCGGTCGCGGCGTGGATGACCTCGACCGTCGGCCTGCGCATGAAGGCCCTGGAGCGGCGCGCCGAGCGGCTGGAGCGGCGCCTCGGCCTCGTCCTGGCCCACCTGGGCGTCGAGGAGCCCGAGCCGGCCGGCCTGGAGGAGGTGCGGGCGCTGCTGCGGGAGGGCCGCACCATCTCCGCGATCAAGGCGTACCGGGAGGCGACGGGCGCGGGGCTGGCCGAGGCGAAGGCGGCGGTGGAGGCGCTCGCGGAGTTGGAGGCGGACCGCGCCTGAGCGCGCGCCGGGCCCGAGCGCGCGCCGGGCCTGAGCCTGAGACGGGCCCGAGCCCGCGAGGGCCGCGCCTGAGCGCGGAGCAGGCCCGGGCTCAGGGCCCCTTGGTGCCGATGCGGGCCGCGTACTCGGCCGCGAGCCACGGGCCGAGGTCCTCGACCAGGTCCCGTACGGCGGCCCGGTCGGCGGCGGGCTCCAGGGCCAGCGCGGCCGCGGCCCGCATCTGGGCGGCCCGCTCCGGGTAGTACCGGCCGAAGACCTCCGCGGACTCGGCGAGGTCGCTCGTCCAGCCGCGCCAGCGCGGCATCACCAGCGTGAACCCGGTGCGCACCAGGTGCCGGGACCAGCCGCGGGCCAGCCGCCGCAGTTCCTCGGGGCCGTCAGCGCGGGCGAGCCGCTGCCGCCAGGCGGGCAGCAGGTCGGCCAGGTCGCCGTTGGTCCCGCGGGCGAGGCGGATGCCGGGGCGGTAGCGGGGGAGGTCCTCGGCCAGGTCGGGGCCGAGCAGCGGGGTGCACAGGCAGGCCAGGAACCAGCCCATGTCGTAGCGTTCCCGCTCGCTCAGCAGGCGGTCCCGCCCGTACAGCAGCAGCCCCACCCCGTCGATCTGGGGGAAGTCCTCGTCGAGGGTGCGGGCCAGCACCTCGGCGGTGTCCCGGTCGTCGCCGGAGGGCTCGTGGTGCAGCGCGAGCAGCAGGTCCAGGTCGGAGCGGCCGGGCCGGGCCGTGCCGCGCGGGACCGACCCGTACAGGTAGGCGCTGTGCAGCCGGGGCCCGTAGGCGTCCCGGATGCGCAGGCGCGCCGCGGCGACGACGGGCGTGAACGGCTCGCGGATCCGGCCGAGGGAGCCCTCCCGCTCGAAGTAGCCCTCCGCGTCGACGCCTCGCTGCCCGCCCATGGCCCTACTGTGCCTCGTGCTGTGCCGGAAGGGGCGCCCGGGGGCGCTGAGGCTCCCGGGAACGCGCGGAGGGCCCCGCCCGGTTCTCCCCGGGAAGGGCCCCCTGCGTTGGTTCCGCCGCTCGGGCGGTGCCGGTCAGCGCGAGCGCTTGGCCAGGCGCTCGACGTCCAGCAGGATCACGGCGCGGGCCTCCAGGCGGAGCCAGCCGCGGCCCGCGAAGTCGGCCAGGGCCTTGTTCACGGTCTCGCGCGAGGCGCCGACGAGCTGCGCCAGCTCCTCCTGCGTCAGGTCGTGGACGACGTGGATGCCTTCCTCGGACTGCACGCCGAAGCGGCGCGACAGGTCCAGGAGCGCGCGGGCGACACGGCCCGGGACGTCGGAGAAGACCAGGTCGGACATCTGGTCGTTGGTCTTGCGCAGGCGGCGGGCCACCGCGCGCAGCAGCGCGGTCGCGACCTCGGGGCGGGCGTTCAGCCAGGGCTGGAGGTCGCCGTGGCCCAGGCCCAGGAGCTTGACCTCGGTCAGCGCGGTCGCCGTGGCGGTGCGCGGGCCCGGGTCGAACAGCGAGAGCTCGCCGATCAGCTCGCCGGGGCCGAGGACGGCCAGCATGTTCTCGCGGCCGTCGGGGGAGGTGCGGTGCAGCTTCACCTTGCCCTCGGTGACCACGTACAGCCGGTCACCGGGGTCGCCCTCGTGGAACAGGGCGTCACCGCGCGCGAGAGTCACCTCGCTCATCGAGGCGCGGAGCTCCGCGGCCTGCTCGTCATCGAGCGCCGCGAAGAGCGGGGCGCGCCGCAGAACGTCGTCCACGAGTCTCTCTCCTATGTCGACCAGCTCAGGGGACCGTGTTCCCCATTTTGCCGGACGGCTCAAACAGTGCGATCAATCACAAGGATGCCGGACGTACGGGCGTGCTGTGCGGCGGGCGCCCAAACGGAGTGGTGTTACCAGAGGTCCGGGCGGGTGTACGCGGCCGGGCTTAGGCTGGCCGGGTGTCCAATAAGCCGGTGAGAGCACAGGCCAAGGGGTCCGCGGGAGTGACGCTCGCGGCCGATTCAGCTGTGGGCGAACAAGCCCCCCGAAAGGCGCCTCCGAAGCCGCGGACGGCGCGCGCGAAGCCCGCGGGCAAAGCTTCGGCCAAGAAAACGGAATCACGCCTGGCCATGGTCCGCAGGGCCCGCAGGATCAACCGGGAACTGGCTGACGTCTATCCGTACGCCCATCCGGAACTCGACTTCCGGAACCCGTTCGAGCTGCTCGTCGCCACGGTCCTGTCCGCCCAGACCACCGATCTGAGGGTCAACCAGACGACCCCCGCGCTGTTCGCGGCGTACCCGACCCCCGAGGACATGGCCGCGGCCGTCCCTGAGGAGCTGGAGGAGCTCATCCGGCCGACCGGGTTCTTCCGGATGAAGGCGAAGTCCCTGCTGGGGCTGTCCGCCGCCCTGCGCGACCGCTTCGGAGGCGAGGTCCCCGGGCGGCTGGAAGACCTCGTCACCCTGCCGGGCGTCGGCCGCAAGACGGCCAACGTCGTCCTCGGCAATGCGTTCGGAGTCCCCGGCCTGACCGTGGACACCCACTTCCAGCGGCTGGTCCTGCGCTGGAAGTGGACCGAGCAGAAGGAGCCGGAGAAGATCGAGGCGGAGATCGCCGCGATCTTCCCCAGGAGCGAGTGGACGATGCTCTCGCACCGGATCATCTTCCACGGCCGCCGCATCTGCCACGCCCGCAAGCCGGCCTGCGGCGCCTGCCCGATCGCCCCGCTGTGCCCCGCGTACGGGGAGGGCGAGACGGACCCGGAGAAGGCGAAGAAGCTCCTGAAGTACGAGAAGGGCGGACAGCCGGGCCAGCGGCTCAACCCGCCCCCGGGCTATCCGGGCAGCCCGGCCCGGCCGTCGCAGGCCGCGGCGCGGCAGCCCGCGGACGGCGGCACGGCGAGCGCCGCGGGCGCCGCGGGCGCCGATACGGCGGACGGCGGCGCGGCGGCGTCCTGAGCAGGGCGCGGGCCCGCCGCCCCGGGCGGGCCCGCGCAGGAACGAAACCGGACCGGCGGGGCGTTGCCCGGGTGCAGGACGGCGCCGGCCGCGGCAGGCGGCACGGCAGGGCACAGGGGACAGCAGGCACGGCACGGCACGGCACGACGGCAGGGAACAGGGATTGCCCATGACGCGCGGAGCACGGGACGACAGCAGCGTGGCCCAGGCGGCCGCACCACCGGGCAGGCCGGGCGGCGGGCCGCACGGCCTGCCACCCGCCCCGGTGGTCACCACCGACGGCCTGCCCGACTGGCTCGACCCCGTCGCCGAGGCCGTGCGCACGGTCCGCCCGACCCAGCTCAGCCGCTTCCTGCCGCCCGAGGACGGCCGCGGCCGCCAGTCCGCCGTCCTCATCCTCTTCGGGGAGGGCGCCCGCGGCCCGGAGCTGCTCCTGATGGAGCGCGCCGGCAGCCTGCGCTCGCACCCGGGCCAGCCCTCGTTCCCCGGCGGCGCCCTCGACCCGGAGGACGGCGACCCGCACACCACCGGCCCGCTGCGGGCCGCCCTGCGCGAGGCCGAGGAGGAGACCGGGCTCGACCCCGCCGGGGTCCAGCTCTTCGGCGTGCTGCCGCGGCTCTACATCCCGGTCAGCGAGTTCGTCGTCACGCCCGTCGTCGGCTGGTGGCGCGAGCCCAGCCCGGTCGGCGTCGTCGACCCCGCCGAGACGGCCCGCGTCTTCACGGTCCCCGTGGCCGATCTCACGGACCCCGCCCACCGGGCCACCGCCGTCCACCCCAGCGGCCACCTGGGCCCGGCATTCACCGTGCACGACGCCCTGGTCTGGGGTTTCACCGCCGGGGTGATCGACCGCATGCTCCACTTCGCGGGATGGGAGCGGCCCTGGGACCGCTCGCGGCGGGTCCCGCTCGACTGGCGCGCATGAGACGGTGGCCCATGTGAACGTGCTGGACATCCTGTTGCTGGTCGCCGCCGTGTGGTTCGCGATCGTCGGTTATCGCCAGGGCTTCGTCGTCGGCATCCTGTCGGTGATCGGCTTCCTCGGCGGCGGTCTCATCGCCGTGTCGGTGCTTCCCCTGGTCTGGGACCAGGTGACCGACGACGGCACCCAGGTGTCCACCACCGTCGTGGTGGCCGCCGTCGTCGTGGTCATCATCTGCGCCTCCATCGGGCAGGCCTTCACCACCCACCTGGGCAACCGGCTGCGCCGGCACATCACGTGGTCGCCGGCGCGCGCCCTCGACGCGACCGGCGGCGCCGTCGTCAACGTCGTCGCCATGCTGCTCGTGGCGTGGCTGATCGGCTCGGCGCTCGCCGGGACCTCACTGCCCACGCTGGGCAAGGAGGTCCGCAACTCCAAGGTGCTGCTGGGCGTGTCGCGGGTGCTGCCGGCCCAGGCGAACACCTGGTTCTCGGACTTCTCCTCCGCCCTCACGCGCAACGGCTTCCCGCAGGTCTTCAGCCCGTTCTCCAACGAGCCGATCACCGCGGTACGGGAACCGGACCCGGCACTGGCGACGAGCCCCGTCGCCGAGGCGGCCAAGCGCTCGATCGTCAAGGTCGTCGGGACCGCGCCCAGCTGCAGCAAGGTGCTGGAGGGCACCGGGTTCGTCTTCGCCCCGGGCCGCGTCATGACCAACGCCCACGTCGTGGGCGGCGTCAGCGAGCCGACCGTGCAGGTCGGCGGCGAGGGCAAGCTGTACGACGGCAAGGTCGTGCTCTACGACTGGGAGCGCGACATCGCCGTCCTGGACGTGCCCAAGCTGAAGGCGCCGCCGCTGGAGTTCACCGAGAAGGACGCCGGCAGCGGCAGTGACGCGATCGTCGCGGGCTTCCCGGAGAACGGCGCCTACGACGTCCGCTCCGCCCGCGTCCGCGGCCGCATCAACGCCAACGGCCCCGACATCTACCACCGCGGCACCGTCCGCCGCGACGTGTACTCGCTGTACGCGACCGTCCGCCAGGGCAACTCGGGAGGCCCGCTGCTCACGCCCGACGGCAAGGTGTACGGGGTGGTGTTCGCCAAGTCGCTCGACGACCCGAACACCGGATACGCGCTCACCGCGGACGAGGTCCGCGACGACATCCGGCTGGGCAAGACGAACGACCGCCGCGCCGACACCCAGGGATGCGCCCTGTGACCGGGGGCCGCTGAGCGGCGGGGCAGGGGGGCGGG